>CAYIIH010000069.1:0-26866 GCA_964363225.1 uncultured Verrucomicrobiota bacterium
AGTGCCTCCCCTGCTGGCTTGTCGGCCCCGGAACGCTTCATGCATTGGCGCTGCATCGGTTCTGTGCTGCTCATAAAGTCGCTTGTTTATGCGGACCATGCGTCAGAGGATCTGCAGAGTGTGCCCCATTATCAAAGTCACAGTTGTAGAAACTAGGAACTGACCCCTACTCAACCAGGGCAATAGATGAGCGAAAAAACCAGTTTGACGTTTGTTTCATCTGAGACTACTTCTTGTATCAAATGAGCACAACGATGACAAAACCGAAGCCTGCCCGAAGGCCTGGCACCCGAAGCCAGGTCTTGAGCAAGGTTGCCTCCCAGAAGGCCGCCTCCTTCGCCGGTGTGGTGAGCGGCCAGATTCACAGCCTGAAGTCCAAAACCACCGCCGTCGAACTGTCCCCCGGCAAATTGATCGAGGTCATCCGCCTCGGTTTGCCGGTGCAGGAACTGGACGCGTTGCAGGCCAGCCTGGACCTGCCGATGGACAAGCTGGCTCCCAAGCTCGGCATGTCCAAAGCCACGCTGCACCGGCGCAAGGCCCAGGGACGGCTTGGCCCGGAGGAATCCGACCGCGTTCTCCGCTATGCCCGATTGATGGGCAAGGCGGTCGAAGTGATGGACGGTGAGGAACCCGCCCGGCGCTGGCTGACTTCACCCCAGGTTGGCCTGGGCGGGGCGGTGCCACTGGATTACGCCGAAACCGAAGTGGGCGCCCGGGAGGTTGAAGACCTGCTCGGACGCATCGAATACGGAGTTTATTCCTGATGTGGGAAGCCTGGCGCATGGTCAAGGAGAAGCATGTCGCCACGGCTTTCTCCGGTGAAGGAGCGGCCAAGACCGGTGGTCGCTGGAATTCGCGGGGCGTAGCGGTGGTTTATGCCAGCGCGACCCGCTCTTTGGCGGCGTTGGAAACGCTGGTTTATCTGAATCCTCCGGTGCTGTTCAATTACCGAATCATCCACCTCGAATTCGGCGAAGGCTTGGTCGAGCGGTTAAGACCAGCGGCCTTGCCATCCGACTGGAGGATGGAACCGCCCCCGCTCTCCAACCGGCAACTGGGCGACGACTGGGCACACTCATCGCGCTCCGCGATCCTGGCGGTGCCAAGCATCATCATCCCGGACGAAACGAACTACCTGCTCAACCCGACCCATCCCGATTTCAGGAAAATCGCCATCGGCCAACCTGCCGACTTCGCCTTTGATCCGCGCCTTCTAACCTGAGGGGTCGGTTCCTAGTTTGTTCAACACGGCACCCTCTCATCGGTTCTGTGCTGCTCATAAAGTCGCTTGTTCATGCGGACCATGCGTCAGAGGATCTACAGAGAGTGCCCCACTGTCAAAGTCACAGTTGTAGAAACTAGGAACTGACCCCATTATGACCCCATTACGGGATCCCATTACATTATCGCTTCTCCAGAATAATGTCTGGTTTGTCAGGCCAGTCTTGCGGTCGTCCCCACTTCACAAGCTGGTCTCTGTAAAAGTAAAACCACAGCACCTCACGCCTGGACCGCGCCCGCGGACTGCCGACACCCCACCAAAAATTCTGCCGGTTAATGTCATCCTGCGTCACGTATTTCTGGTTCTTCACAACCTCGTAGGCAGTCGTAGCCTCACTCTGGCCGCCGACGTATGCCTCTGGCATCAACCGCCGGAACTCCGCCAAGGACATACGAATCTTCAGTTGCGAGAGACGGTCTGCGAGCACCGCCTGCAACGTGGGCAAATCTTCGGGGTCATCAACAAGAGTCGCGCCCTTCGGCGGCGTGGCACAACCGACCACCAGCGTGGCCAAGACAATCAGACTCAGCACAGTTTTCAGTTTCACACGCGCACGTTACTAGGCTGCTGAATCATTTCAAGTGTATGGCCTCTCCCCGATAAACTGCTTCGTGCCTCGTGCGGAAGGGCAAACCGAAGCCACCGCTCTTATCCACGACCCAGCCACCGCCCTCTATCTCGGCGGCCAGGCTAACGCGGTGGAAGATGACGGCGTCAGCTCCGAGGTCGGCTGCTCGATACAGGAATGCCTTCATGAATGCTGCCTCCTCGCCAGCCTTGCCTTCGACGGACATGATGGCGATGACATCATAACTTGCTGGCACCTCTTCCTTGCTCTGAAACAGCTTCACGGTGCCGTATGGTTTTTGGGGCATTGACGTTCCAAAGGTCACGACTTTGGTGCGGTTGTAGTGTGGCGTGGACTCGCAACCGAGGAGGAGCGAAACAACTGCCAAGATGGAAATGGGCGTCTTCTTCATGAGTGTTGCGTTGTGCGTGAGGGCATCGGTTTGCCACCTAGACCTTTTGGTTCAGCGACTTGCACCCGGCGTTGGGCGTGAAAAGCAAAACCAAGGAACAGACAACCAAGACGCTCCGACGAAGCCAAGGGCGGGTGCAGGTTAGATGGAGCGCACTTGTTGAACGAAGGCCGTTCCGTTGACTGGCCAATGGTGATTCCGTGCGCGCTCATGCTCATCAGCAGCGTCGTAATATGCTGTGGCTGGATACCTCATAGGAAACCGACTAAGGGCCGTGAAAAATCATCCAGAACACGCCGAACGCCTGAACGCCTCCGCAGATGGCGCAAACCCAAGTCAAAATCAAAACGCGCTTGGCGACGATACCGTTCTCTTGGTTCAGGCGCTCAATGGTGCGAGCCATCTGGATGTGGTTGATGGCGAGAGCGCGGACAATCTCGACAAGAGCAAGTGGAGTGTTTGGTATAGCTCCCTCAGCAATGGTCCGAATGTGAGTGCGCAACTGATCCTCACTCTCGCCCCAAACCGTGCCTTCGGTGAAAGCCCGATTCAAGTTGTCGTGCCTCTTGATGCGGTCATCGTTCATAAGCGTGCGAATCGGCCTAGCCCAAGGTGAGCGGCAGCCGCCGAATGATCCCAAACGATAATATGCAAAACAACCAAACGAAAACTGAAAGCCCGGCGGCTGTTCGCTCGACCGTCCTGGTTCGTTAGGCGATTGGTTTGTGTGGTGAAAAACATCGGAAAATCGCTCGTGAACGTCCGACCATGCGCCAGTAATCAATCAAGAGCCATTGAAGCAAATGAGCATCTGGTATCTCCAATCGAACAGCGGCATGATTTGGAGAAATATGCTCTGCCTCGGCCACAACAAATTCCGCCAGGTCAAATGCCTGTTTCAAACGCGCAAGACATTCGCGCATCGCATGGTTGGAAAGTGTTTGAGGCCACCTTAGATCAGATGCGAAAGTCAGACATGCCTCATCTGCTTCTTCTTCACCAACAGGAGTGGAATCGCCAATTGGCTCGCAAAGATCGCCGCCACCTCTGGATGCGAACTCTAAAGCGGAGGCTACGCTTTGCTTTACTAAAAATGCGATGCTGTCGTGCCAAGTCATACGTTCTATCGCCTAAATTATTATTATGCCGCAGGGCGTGCATGGCTCTCTGCACAGATGATTTTCTTAACCCTGCCTGTTACCATAGTCTTATGAAACCTGACTTGCGAATTTCTATCAAGGATAATCCCCGTTCCAGAAACCTGAAGGTCTTGCTCTTCCGCACCCCCTTTGCCACCCGCCAGTTCTCGCTCAAGATGAACGGCCAGCCGTGGCCCAAGAACGGCCGCCCCGTATCGCTCACGCGCCTTATGACCGCTCTTCGGAAGACTATCGTTCAGATCGCGGCAGCGCCGAAAACGCTGTGACGGCAGGCACGAATGCTGAGGTCGTCGGCGATTTCCAAGCTGACGGAGTGGAGCTTCCGGCCTTCCTGCCCCGGCTGGAACCAAACAGTGCTGCCAACCCGCGCAGCCCATTGCCCACCGGCTTGGTATGGCGATTCGTGAATGTGGCCGCTGCATCCGAGCAAAGGTTGAGTCTCCTGGATGAACCGCAGGATGTTCGGGGAGCCAACCTGGCGACGGTCGTAGCAGATGTCCATGCCAAGCTCGGCGGGGGGGCAATGGACGAGCCAGACGCTGCGCCGGACTTCATCGGGCATGAGCTGCGACCGCAGGGATTCGAGCCGTTCGTGGAGGCTTGGCTTGGCCAGCAGGTATTCTCGGAGGTTCGGCAACTCGGTCCAGCGGCCTCTGGCGTCCAGGGTCAGGCCCTCGCCGCAGAACTGCACCGGGCAGGCAATGAAGTCGCCATCGGGAGCGCACCAATGCTTGTAACCGAACGGGTAGTCCCGGACGTGGTTCATGCCGCAGAACACCTTGCCGTCTTCCCGGTGAACCTTCCCGTTCAGGTTCACGCAGAGGCCCTTCGCGGCCAGATCGTCCAGAAGCGGTTCGAGCGGGTGGAAATCATCGTTGCCGAAGAAGGTCAGGATCGTGGTCCTCCCGGAGCCGCGCATTGCGCCCAGGTAGTCGGCCAGCACCCGGAAGAAACCGCGCTGACCATCGAACCCGCCGTCCTTGGGCAAAAGATCACCGGCGACCAGGACGAAGCGGGGCTTGTCCTGCTCGACGACGCGCACGAGATCGCGCCACTTCCCGATGCTCTGATGGAGATCGGCGGTGATGATGAACTTTGTCGCCACGGGCGCTTTCGACTTTACCAGCGAGGGCCATCCTTGGCGACAAGTTCACTGCTCCTGCTGGCTTCTCAAAGACCGAACGCCCCACAGACTCCTCCGAGCGGCGGGACGTTAGGCTGAGGAAAGCGCACACCACAACCGCAAAGGCACGGCTCAACACCTGCATAAGCCGTCACGACAGAGAGGGAATTTCGTCCTGCCAAGTTTGGCTGCGGCTCCGCGGCGCTGCGCTCTCCACACCGCAATCTGTCCAAACCTCGCGGCCCGCGAGGATTCTCTGGCGAGGCGCAGGAGCGCCGACATTCTTGTCGGCCCGAACCGTGCGCCAACGCCAAAGCCGACAAGAATGTCGGCGCTCCCTTACTTGCGGCTCCGCCGTGCTGCGCTCTCCGCGCTCTCTTGCCTCGATGCCGGTTCGGGTCAATCGCCTTGGCTTGCTTGGGACAGGGGTTTAATCGTAGAGTCCGCAGCAGCGCAAGGCGATGGGTTCAGAGGTTCAGGAATCGCTTGGCGGGATGAAAGGCGCCGCATCAGCATGAATGGGTATGTGCATGAAGTTCTTGACTTTACGACCTCCTTACAACGCAACTCACTCAGCATCGAATCCCGCCGGTTCAAGCAAGCGTCGCGGCAAATCACGCGCGCCATGAATCACCCGCCACGCCTCGACGCTTGCTTCGTCATATCGGTAAAAAACCAGGTGCCGATTGAAGGGGCGCTCAACTGCGAGCGAACGAACGCCGCGCAATTCCGGCCGCGGGAATCATCGCACCTGGCCCAAGTCCGGTGGCCGCGCAAGCTTTTCCAAGGTGCAGTGCACTGCGGCCAGGTAGCGCCGCGCCACCTCCCAACCTGCTTCCCGGTCATATCAACGGAATTGCCGGTCGAAATCCGCGATGAATTGCTCCGCCTTGCGGACTGGGCGGTTCATTCGCGGTTCTTCTCACGGAGGACTTGCCCGGCCACAGCTTCCAGGTCTTGGCGTGAATAGGGAGTGAACGGTCCCTGGGCCGCCTTCCACAATTCCGCCGCCAATTCCGGGCTGTCCTCCTCCACATCCAAATCCAAGGCCCCACTTTCCGACGGGCTTGCCTCCAAAGTCACGCGCCTCTTGCCACCGGTCAGGACGACGGCATCTCCAGGATGCACTCCGGCGATGAACTGGCTCAGTTGCTCTTCTGCCACGTGGACGGTCAGCGTTTTCATGCCGGCAATGTAGCCGGGAACACGCCGCCAAACAAGCCTTGTTCCAAGCGGTGCAAACCGTTTTCAGTACTCCCGCTTCGTCTTGATGCCCGGTGCCGGGACCGGATATTTGCCGTCGGGCCCGGCCTGCAGCGGCGCGGGAGAATCAGCGGCCAGTTTGTCGAGGCCGGGAGCGAATTCGTGGTCGGAATTAAGGATTTCCTCATACGTGACCTCCTGGCCTGTGTGCGCGGCCATGCGGCCCAGGGAGGTGACCAGGCTGCCTTCGACGCCGCGTTTGACTTCGTTGTAAGGTTTGTCGTTGCGGATGGCGTCAACCAGGTCGTTCCATTCGTTTTGATAGGGGTCCTGCTCGTCCGGTTTGACTTTGGATTCCCAGAGCAAGTTCGAGCGCCTCGGATTCTGGCCCTTGAAAATGGCGGAGGGTGTCCCGCAGTCGCCGTTCCTGGAGGCGACCGCCAGGCCTTTGCTGCCATGGACGTAGCTGGAGTAGATGTCATGGCAACCATTGATGCAGCGTCCGTCAAAGTCGAATTTGCTTCCGTCCTCAAAGGTGTATTCCACGGCATACGTATCGAGATTCTGGTCCACGTAAGTGACACCTTCGGGGCTCTGGCGATAATGGCGGCCGCCCAGCGCCTGGGCCTTGACCGGCCAGGCGTTCTTCATCCAGCCGAGGTGGTCGATGATGTGGATGTAAAAGTCGCTGTAGTTCCCGCCGCTGGCCCAGAGGAAACTGTGAAAGCGCTGCACCTGGTACATCAACTCGCTGACGCCGGGCGGCTTCGGCAACGACGAGAAAAAGCCGATGGGTCCATGCATCCGGTAACCGCGCATCAAAATGATGTCGCCGATTTCGCCGTCCTGAATGCGCTGGGCCAGTTCCTGGAGCGCCCGGCTGTGACGGGACATCAATCCCACCCCGACTTTGAGGTTCTTCTTCACGGATTCCTCGCCGAGTTGCAGCATCCGCCGGCTGGTCGGGCCGTCCACGGTCACAGGTTTCTCCATGAACACGTTGAGGCCTTTCGCGATGGCGTAAGTGAAATGCACCCAACGAAACGCCGGCGGACTGGCAAAAATCGCGATGTCACCCGGCTTCAGGCAATCCATCGCCTTCCTGTAAGCGTCAAAACCGACGAATTTACGGTCTTCAGGCACATCCACCAACTTGCCGACCTGATTGCGCTTCAAGGCGTCATAACTGCCGTCGAGACGCTGCTTGAACACATCCGCCATGGCGACGAGCTTGAGCGGTCCATTCTTGACGTTCAGGGCGTTGACGGCGGCGCCGCTGCCGCGGCCGCCGCAGCCGATCAGGGCGACTTGAATGGTGTTGTTTTCTGCGGCGTGGACATAAGGGAGGGCCGTTCCCGCCAAGGCCGAGGCCGCGGCGATCCGGCTGGTGTTTTTCAAAAACTCACGACGTGTGGTAAGGCTATTTGTGGCTTCATTCATAAGGAATATCTTCCTGACCTTGGCGAGCGGATGTCAACTCAAGAATTTTGGGCCTCGTTTCATTTGAACCGCACCTCAGCCCCCGGCGATTCTTCGTAGGTGATTTCGTGGCCATCGACCCATTGGCCGTTCTGCAGATAGCGCGACTTGCTGTGCAGGCGGCCGTTCGGCAGGATTTCCATGGTGCCATTGACCTCGGTGACGCCGCCTTGGCTGCCGGTCACCTTTTCGTGCGAGATCATTTTGCGCTCTTCAAACTTGATTGTTCCCTGAGTGAAAAAGCCGGCCGTGGTAAAATAGTGGAACTCCAGACACTCCGTCTTGCGATTCCATACGATGATCGTCTCGCCCCCATATTCCCCTTGATTGACCGAATGCAGGATGCGAACGGCCTGGCCATTGAGCGCGCGTTCCCATTTCATCACATCATAAACCGGCTTCTCCGGCGTTGAATTGCGGAATGGGCCTTTCCAGGCCTTGCCAATAAAAGGCCGGAACGGCTCCAGCGGTTTGGCGAGGCTGGCAGGCGGCTCATCGGCGGCCAGGGCGGAGACGGCTGAAATTGCCACAAAGGTTAGATGTCTGATGGTCCAGTGCATATGGGTCTTTCTTTGGTGTTAATCGGAACCGTGTCTGTGATCAAGTCAAACCTCGCGCCGGCTGTGTCGGGGGCGCTTCTTTCAGCGCGTACGGAAATTCCAGACCGGCCGTTCGTCCTCGTTCTCGTCGTCCTCCTCGTCCTCGAAAATGAAGGCAACATCGAGGACGAGGACGAGAACGACGACGAGGACGATGCCGCAAATCGATTCTCCACAGTCGCTCTACGATGCGCGCTGTGTCGGGCCGGAGAGGAACAGCCGCCCTCCACGGAGGCCCGTCCATCAGTCCGTGGTTTGAACGGTGTAGCCGCCGGACTTCTCGTCGGCCTTCAGTTTCAGGAGGCCACGCTTCTGAGCTTCCAGGAGCAGGGCATTAAACGAACGGAATGCGTAGGCGCGCTCGTTGAAGCCCGGATTGCGGCGTTTGATCGTTTCCTTGATCATCGAGCCCCAAATGAGTTCGTCCTCATCCCGTTCCTCGGTGATGGCTTCCAGCGTTTTGACCACCAAATCGAGCGCGTCGGTGAGAGGCGGGCCTTTGCTGTCGCCCTCCCCGGTCTTGGCCGCGGAAGAGGCGCTGGCCGCGCTACGCGGCCGCGCCTTGGGCGGTTCTGCGCGCACCAAGTCGTCGTAATAAATGAACTGGTCGCAGTTGTTGATAAACAGGTCGGAGGTGGAGTTCTTGACGCCGACGCCGATGACGGTTTTGGCGTTCTCGCGCAGCTTGCTCACCAGGGGCGAGAAATCGGAGTCGCCGCTGATGATGACAAAAGTATCGACGTGGCCCTTGGTATAACAGAGATCGAGCGCATCCACCACCATGCGGATGTCGGCCGAGTTCTTGCCGGACTGGCGCACGTGCGGAATCTCGATCAGTTCGAAGGCGGCCTCGTGCAGGTCGCGCTTGAAGGCCTTGTAGCGGTCGAAGTCGCAGTAAGCCTTCTTGACGACGATGTGTCCTTTGAGGAGGAGGCGTTCGAGCACTTTTTGAATGTTGAATTGGGGATAATGGGCCTCGTGGGCTCCGAGGGCGATGTTTTCCAGGTCGAGAAACACCGCCATGGTCGCGTTGGAATCATGGTCGCTCATGTCGGTTTGAATATCAGTCTCTTACAGGTAAGGCCAGCGGGCCGGCGGAAGCGAGCGAAAAAAAACGCGCGCCAATCCATCCCAGGGCGGATTCAAGAAAACGGAGCGCCGGTTTGCCACCGGCTTTGGCGCAACGACCAGCCTGTGGGACCCTCAAGCCGATTAAAAATCGGCGCTCCACCCCGGCTGCCCAGGCGAGAGCTTCTTTCTTGAATCCGCCCTGAATCCATCCTTGCACTCACCCGGCCTCTCGGTCATAAACCTCCGGCAACACTTCGATGTGCATCGCATGGCAAAATCATTCTTGATCACGAAAATCACCCCCCTGTTCCTCCTGCTCGCTGCCGCCACCAGCCGTCCGGCCGGCCCACCAGGAGCGCAGGTGTCCAACCTGCGCCCCGACTTCGCCGCCGCCGCCGGCAGTCCGGCCAGCGCACGGGAGCCGACCGCCCTCGACCGCTACGTGGCGGCGCCTGATCCAAATTATTCTTACCGGCTGGTCAGCACCCACCGCAGCCAAGACTATACCACCTGCATTCTGGAGATGACGTCGCAGTCGTGGCTGACCACGAACGAGGTGGATCGCACGCTCTGGAAACATTGGCTGGCCATCACCCGGCCCGACACCGTGACCGGCTCCACCGCGCTCCTGTTCATCGCAGGCGGCGGCAACGAAAAGGAAGCGCCCAAACAGGCGGATGGGAACATGATCCGCGTCGCACTCGCCACCAAGTCCATGGTCGCCGAATTGCGCATGGTCCCAAACCAGCCTCTGGTTTTTGCCGGGGACGGCCAGAAGCGCTCCGAGGATGCGTTGATCGCTTACTGCTGGGACAAATATCTGCGCACAGGGGATGAGCGCTGGCCCACCCGTCTGCCGATGACGAAAAGCGCCGTTCGGGCCATGGACACCGTGACGGCTTTCTGCGCCAGCAAAGAAGGCGGAGAACTGAAGGTTGATTCGTTTGTTGTCGCGGGCGGTTCCAAGCGCGGCTGGACCACCTGGACGACGGCAGCGGTTGATCCGCGCGTGGTGGCCATCGTTCCCATTGTCATCGACATGCTCAACATCGAGCCTTCCATGATGCACCACTGGGAAGCTTATGGCTTTTATTCACCCGCCATTGGCGATTACGAGACCCTGGGCATCATGGACTGGCAGGGAACCAAGGAGTACCGAAACCTGATGAAGATCGAGGAGCCGTTCGAGTACCGCGACCGCTTGACCCTGCCGAAATTCATCATCAACGCCACCGGCGACCAGTTCTTCCTCCCCGATTCCAGCCAGTTCTATTTCCACGACCTGCCCGACATCAAGTACCTCCGCTACGTTCCGAATGCCGACCACTCCCTTAAAGACACGGACGCGTTGGAAACGCTCGTGGCATGCTATGGCGCCATCCTCGACAAAACACCCCTTCCTCGCTTCTCCTGGAAGTTCGATCGTGATGGGTCCGTGCGGGTCGAGGTGGTGGACAAACCGACGGCGGTCAAACTCTGGCAAGCGACGAACCCCAACGCGCGGGACTTCCGGCTTGAAACCATCGGAAAAGCCTGGACGAGCACAGAGCTTGCAGCGCAGAGGGACGGCGCTTTTCTTACGAAAGTGGAAAAGCCCGAAAAGGGCTGGACCGCCTGCCTGGTGGAATTGACCTATGCCTCGAAAGACCGGCCCGCTCCATTCAAATTCACCACGGAAGTGAGGGTGGTGCCCGACGTGCTCCCCTACAGATTCAAGGCGAAGAACCGTCCGGCACAGGCGAGCGGGCAATGATCGGCTGCGCCGCGCCAACGAATTGCGAAGTGCGCGTCGAGACTCGGGGCAACTGACTCGTGGCGGGCTCGGAAAGCCAAATCGCCAAACATCGTGCGTCAGGGGGTTTGCTTGGCGCGGCCCACGTGAAGGCGGAGCCTCTCCAGTTCCTTTTGCACCGCGTGGTTGCGTGCGGCCTCCGCATGCACTTTTGCAGGCTTGTCGCCCTCCATTTCGAGTGCCGCAGTCACGACTTCCCAGCCCGCTTCACGGCGATGAAGCTCAAAGCCGTGCTCGATCAACTTGCCGCCCTTCTTCTGCGTGCGCACCACCGGAACAAAGACCCGCTCATTCTTCTCCAGTCGCTGCAAGGCCTCAAATTTGCCATGGGGAATATTGACCACTTGGGAATGGTCATCGATAGCCTGGGTCCAGGGCTGCTCCCCCATGGTCTGACGGGTGTCGTTGAGTAAGATCCGCAGTTGGTCGGCGCTAATGATGGTTTTCATGCCTCCATTCTAGCCGAGGAAGACCTTGAGCCGTCAATCGCGATTATTGGCCGCGACGAGGACGTTGAACTTGGATCCGGCCATTGCAACCACGGATTTCACGGATGACACGGATGAAGAAGCAGATCGAACAACGAGCGGAATCACCCGCCAAGTGAACAGCGGACCGGCATGCCAATCGCCAGAACTCCCTCTATCCGTGCGATCCGCGAAATCCGTGGTTCGCTTGAACTGCCGTTTTCAGGTTGCTGAAGGGAAAGTGGTTAAGCCGCCCCTGGCTCGATCCGGTATGCTGGCCGTCCAGTGAAACATATCCTCCTGGCCTGGAAAAGGTTGGACTGATAACGACTCTCTGACCGGCATGGATCTGCACGCCGGGGATTGTCTTCGGACAGACAAAAATCCCACGCTGTGTTGCGTTGCGCTGTGCTAACCAGCATCAGCGGTGGCGGTTCATCGCCAAGGCCAGCGGCGAGAGAGCGATGCGCGCCAACGGCACTGCCACAACGGCGGCGGGAATCAGCCATACCGTGTCCGCTGCCCAATCTGCTTTCTCCTCAAAGCCCCAAGCCAACGATACAAATGTGGCAGTGCCCAACAGCCAGAAAGCGCCATAGCCGGCCACAAAGCCCGCAGAAACCAACCGCAATCCGAGCGCCCGCCGAAATCCCCAAAAGGCTACCAATAGTTTCAGCAAAACAGCCACCGTCAGCAATCCGAAGAGCAGGCCGTAATACTCATGGTGCCGGGCGAACCAAATGAACGCGTTGATCACACCTGCGTAGATCAAGAGCAGCGGTAACAGCGACCAAGGGAATCCGGGAATTCTCCCCGACAGACAAAGCGGCAGGATGCCGGTAAAAACATTCCACGAGACCGCCAACAGGATCATGATGTTCACAGAACCCGGCATTCCTCTGATTATCTTGCTGGTTTCACCCAAAGCTGCAGCCGCCACGAACGCGCTCACAGCGAGTATAGCTACCGCCGAAATCCAAGTCGCAAACCCAGCTAAAAGTTTGGCCGTGAGCAGCGATCCGGTGTGGACCGGGCGCGTGGCGATGAAGGAGGAAAGTGCAAGTTGTTTCGAACTGCCGTCACGCGCGAGGTTCAGCCCCATAATGGTAACACAGCCGACAAGACCTATCGATGTGAGGAACTCGATGGCTGCAATTACGTCGGTGTAAATAAACGCTTGTTGGTACCACCCTTGGTAACGATCGTGGAAATAGGTACGGAACAATGTCACGCCCAGTGCCATCCACACCAGCAGTGTCCACACCAGCAGCGGCAGCCGGCAATTGCGTTTCCACTCGATCCAAAACTGCGCGCGCAGGGCGGAACCAAACTCAAGCGGAGTCGGGCCGAGCTCGCGAAGGAGGATCATGGCCGTTGTTCCCCATTGCCAGCCGGCCCACCCGCCACGCCGTTCCTGTCTCACTCCAATCCAGGCCGCGGCAATGCCGATCACCCAGCATACTGAGGCCAAGGCCGATTTTCTCATTGTCCAGAACGTAATCGCATCGGCGGCCACGTCCTGCTGCATGAGGAAAGGCAGCGCCGCCAGCGACAGAAGTCCCAAAACGAGAAGCGTGACAAGGAAAACGCGCGTCTTCGGAAAGGACGGCAGCCCCCAAACCAGCGCTTGAAAAATGGCCAGGCCGGCCAGAAGCAACACGGCCAGGTAGAGGTCTGGCATCCTGACTCCTGCTGGCAACAATGACCGGAAAACGAGCCGCGACCACGCGAAGTAAAGAATCAGCATGGACACGCCTCCCAATGCAATCGGCCAAGCCACCAGCATCCCCGTCCGCACCGGCAGCGTAAACCGACGTGGCGGCAGGCCCGTAAAACCCCGCGCAGCATGGGGTTCCGCGCATCCGAAGAGGCCGAAAACGACGAGCACCGAAAAGCCCATTAACACCGCACTCCAGGCCAGTCCGGCTTCCCGCCATCTCTCCGCCGTGTAAATTGCGAGGGAGATTTCTTCCGGGGCTTGCGGCGCGAGCACGAGCGCGATGTCTCCTTTGCCACCGCCGGCCGCCGACCATGCCAGCGTGGGGTTGGGTGGCAGCGGTCCTTCGAATAGATTCGTCGCGTTCAGCGAAAGACGAATCCCGTTCTCCTTTCCCGCGATTCCTGACCAGGAAAACGCGTCGTTGGGCGAGAGAATCCCTTCATAGACGACCGTTGACTCCGGCTTTGCTGCCTTCGGATCGAACACTACGAAGCGTGCAACCATCGTCCTGGGCGCATTAGTTTCCGCCGAGCTTGCCTGATTAACGGCGCTTGTGTCCGCCTTGAATTGCCCTCCGCCCGCAGCCTTTGCGGCCCCAGTTGCTTCGGGAGCGGCTGGAGTCTTATGACGGAACCCGATTGATTCCAGTCTCAGTTGCACCGCCTGCGCCACCAAGCCGGTGGGGGACATCGGCAGTACCCGGCCCGCGCCAAGAGTGCCGCCCACCAGAATCTGCCGCCCGATTTCGAGGCGCTTTGCCTTCTCTGTCAGATGAGCGACGAGAAGGCTCAAGGCCGCGCAACCGGCCAGCAGCAGCAGCAGGGCGGCGAAGCCCCAGCGGTTCTTCCGCCAGATTTCCCAGATGAGAGCCATTGCGGGTGAGCTCATGCAGTCAAGTCTCCAGATTCTCGGCTGAGCTGGCGGCTCGGCCGGCCCGGGCCAGAAAAATCTCGTCCAGCGTTGCGCCTTCTTCCGCAACGACCTGCGCGCCAAGCACCTTGGCAGCCGCAGCCATTTCGCCGCGCGCCCCGTCGCACAGCACGGTCCACTCCAGTCCGTCGCCGCTCACGCTCAAGGCACCGCTGAGCATGGGGGCCTTGGAGAGCGGCTTCTCGAACCGCAGCGTCAGCCGATGGTGCGATTCCAGGATGTCCGCCAGTGGCCCGCAGAGAACAATCCGGCCGTGGGCCATCATGGCGACCCGATCGGAAACGCGCTCGATTTCGTCGAGGAGGTGCGACGAGAAAAACACGGTCCGGCCTTCGTCGGCGACGGTGCGGACAATCGCCTCCAGCATCTCGCGCCGCACCATCGGATCGAGGCCGGAGCTGGGTTCGTCCAACACCAGTAATTCCGGCCGATGGGCCAGCGCAAGGAGCAAGCCGGCCTTGGCGAGTTCGCCCCTCGAGAGATGTTTGATGAGCGCTTGGGGATCAAGCTGGAATTGCCTGCGCAAACTCTCGGCGTAGTCTGCATCCCATTTGGGGTAAAACGCGCGTGAATAGCGCAACAGCTCTTGCACACGCATCCAGGCGGGCAGGTCGCGGTCTTCGGAGAGAAAGCCGATGCGCCCGAGCACGCTGGGCGGGTCGGCCACCGGATCGAGCCCGAATACGCGCACCGACCCGCTGGCCGGCTTGAGCAGGCCGAGGATGTGCTTGATGAGCGTCGTTTTGCCCGCGCCGTTCGCTCCGACGAGGCCAAGGACCTGTCCGCTGGTGACCTCGAGCGAAACGTTGTCCAGCGCCAGTTTGGCGCCGAAGCGGCGTGACAGGCCGGCGATGGAAATGACGGTGTCCGTTATACGGTCGGTTGATGGACTCATTTTTCCTCCTCCGGTTGCATGGTTTTGAAACGCTGGCGCAGGAGATCGATCAACTCGTCGAGATTCACCTCCAGATGACGAGCTTCTGCCAGCAGCGCATCCGCTCGCTGCGTCAGGAGCTTGAGCCGCTCGGCGCGCTTGAGCGGCGAACCGGCGTCCGAGATGTAGGTGCCCGAGCCGTGGCGTTTGGTCACGAGACCGGCCTGTTCCAACTCCAGGTAAGCGCGGGCCACGGTATTCGGGTTGATCACGAGCTGCCCGGCCAGCGTGCGGATCGGCGGCAGTTCCTCACCCGGCGCCAATCGTCCGGCGGCAATCAGGTATTTGACCTGGTTGACAATCTGCCGATAGATGGGCAGGCCATCGCGCGGTGAGAGGTGCAGTTGCATTGTGTATTAATGCACTAATACACTTTTGCGGTGGCGTCAAGAAGAAATTTTTGCTCAAAAGACGGGCAGCGCGGCCCATTGACTCAAATCAAAGCCGGGGCGCTGCGGCTCGGCCAAGTTGTGGTGATGAGTGAACAACCTTTAATTGACATCCAGAAGCAAACGATCATTTCCCTGGTCAAAGAGACCCAATTCGCGCCCAACGGCATTGTCAGCCGCACGGTGCTGAGAACGCCCGATTCGCGCGTCGTTTTGTTTGGTTTCGCCGCCGGCCAGGAGTTGAGCGAGCACACTTCGACGCAGCACGCGTTAATTCAGATTCTCTCCGGCGAATGTGATTTCATGCTGGCCGGCCAATCGCATTTGCTGAAGGCCGGGGACCTGCTTTACATGCCGCCCGACCTGTCGCACGCCGTGAAGGCGACGCAACAGTTCTCCATGCTGCTGACCTTGTTCAAACCCGCCGTAGTGGCCGCGAAGAAGTTGCCCGCGCTCAAGGCGGTCGGGCGGGGGAAATAGGTCCAGTTGTTGCCGTTCCGAGCATTCGTTTGGGAGGGACAACCGACACTTTGTTCGGGTAGCACCCGCCTCGCGCGGGTCACGGTCGGCAGGCCGGATTAATTGTTGAATGTTGAGATGTGACCCCGAATTTCCTGGCCGGCGGGTTTTGGACGCTCCCATCGCGTTAGCCCCACGACGAAACTTTGATGCATATGCATTGGAGTTTCGTGGCAGCGGATGGCGGTTGGGATTCGTCGAGTTCCAGGTTGACCCGCTGGCTGCGGTCTGGCGGCAGGCGTTCTGAGACTGGACACCGATCCGGCCTCATCCAGTGGCCGAGAGGTCAGAGGGCTGCAGAGTGGAGGCGTGTTACCGAGTCAAGACCAGTCGGTTTTTCAGCCATCCGGTCTCTTTGCCCAGTAGCTCGTCCACCCTTCTCCTTGAGCCGGCCGCGGCTGCAAGGCTACGTCCACATAGAGAATGGCTTCGGCCTCTTCTCCATACGGCCCCCGCAACACCGGTTCACCCGAGGGACCGACGACCAGCGAGCAGCCAATGCACTTGCGGCCTTGCCAAGGGCCGCCGGTGATCCAACCGACATTGCTGGCCCCGGCAATCCAGAGCCGAAAATCGCGCGCCACGGGAGCGTAATTCTCCAGCCAAAGTGCGCCATACGGTTCCTTCTGGTTGTCATGATCGGCGGGCACGGCCCAGGCTGACGGCGAGAGAATGATCTGCGCGCCCATGTAACCCAGGGTGCGGCTGATGACTTGTCCCGGCGCAAAAGCATCCGCGCAGATCATAAGTCCGATCGTGCCCAGGCTGGTTTGCGCCACTTGCAGGCGGTCGCCCAGCGCATACAAATCGTGTCCAATCTCCAATTCATGGAGCTTGCGATAATGCAGAGTGACGTCGCCCTTCGGATCAACCAGGACGGCGGCATTGAAGATTCTGTCACCGGCGCGCTCGACCAGCCCTGAGCAAAGGTAAAGGCCCGTTTCCCTGGCCATCTTCCTCAAACCCGAGCACGACGGCCCGTCGGGAATCTCGTCTGCCTCGGCCTTCGCTGAAGGATGTGTCCAGCCCAGGTTCATCGCTTCCGGCAAAACCGCCAAGGCCGCTCCCTGAGCTGCCGCCTCGGCAATGAGGGCTGCGGCATGATCCAGATTCTTCTCTTTGGCGCCCCCTTCGACGCGCATTTGGATCAAGGCAAGTTTGAACATAGTCTGGTTAGAGTGACAGAGGGCAGTGTTCCCCCTCTCCTCCTTGAAGCGGAGGAGCGGGCTGGAGAGAGGAAGTTCCCTTCTCTGGATGCGCCTCTCTTCGGCTCTCTCCCAGCTCGTTCCTTGCGGGGAGAGAGTGACCACCGTGCGGCGGTCGTAAGGATCGCTTCCATGGCCGGCGGGACCAGAACGTGCGAGACCAGCAGGGAAAAGTTGCGCAATCCCTGGTGCCGCGCCCGATAGGCCGCCAAGGCCTTGGCCGGGGCGGTGGTCTCGAAACCGACGGCAAAAAAACGACCTGCTTTCCGGGCTGCTCGCGGGCCAGCTTGACTGCATCCATCGGCGAATAAACAATGCGGACGTCACCGCCATTCGCCTTTACGGTGAGCAGGTCGCAGCGGCTGCCTGGCACTCGCAGCCTGTCGCCAAACGAACAAAAAATGACACCGGGGCGCGAAGCGATGTCAATGGCTTTGTCAATCAGCTCCAGGGGCGTCTCGCAGACCGGGTAGCCGGGGCCGTGCATCAGCGTGATTTCCTTGGGCAGCAGTTCGTCAATGCCGAACTTCACAATGGCATGCGTTTGTCCGCCGCACACCTCCATAATAGTCCAAGGCCGCGTCGTCAGGCCGGCGATGGCTCGCGAATTGGGGTCACATCTCAACATTCAACATTTTGGCATGGTTCCCGGCAACGATTTTGGCTGAAATGTTGAATGTTGAGATGTGACCCCAGCCGTTCTTTTCTCACAGCTTGCGCAAGGTGATTTTCCTGAACAACCCTTGCTCCGCCGCGCCCGCCGCCCGGAAGCCCACGGCGCCGGTTCGCAGGCCGAAATCGGTCTGGCTGTGAATCTTGTCTCCGTCAAGGTAAACAGCGATGGTGTCAGCGCGGCACTCGACGGCAATGCGGTGCGCCTGGCCGCGCCGGACCTCTTTGGGCAGCGGCACCGGGTCCGCGATTGTCCATTCGCCATTGCGGCGGACGTGAGGGCGTAACGTGTTGGGCCGCGTCTTGAATTGCGGCGCGTTGAAAGGGGAATCGGCGCTCTGTAGCTGGAACATCACGCAATCGTTGGCACTCTGCGCGCGCACGACCCAACCGGTGATGCCTTCGCCTTCCCTTGGCAGTTCCATCTCAAACTCGAACCGGTAATTCTCGTAGCCCTCTCCGTCGATCAAACCGACGTCGCCGCCCGAAACGCGCAATCCTTCCGGCCTAAACTCCCAGCCGCCAGCGCCACGCCAGAGGTCTGAATTCGTCTCAAGGTTCGTCCCGAAGAAGGGCCCGCTCAGAGACGGGTCCGCTACCCGCGCGCGTGCGGCAAAACGGGCGCGTGCCGGAGCAGGAATGGAGTCGGCCGGCACCAGCACCAGGTCATGCACAAACGCCGCCCGGAGACGGGTTTGGAACCCCGACCAGGGACGGAGCGCGACCGGCCGCGCGGATTCCAGCGCGGACAACACTTGCGCTTCGCTGACATCCAGAGAAGGGAGTGACACGCTGGCATAACCGCCCTGAGCGTTCCGCAGCAGGTCAAGGCGGCCGGTTGGGTCAACGGTGGCCAGCAAAGCGGTGCGTCCGCGATCCGGCGCGGGCGCGGCGAAAAGGACTTCCGGGCCGGAGAGGAGGGAGACTTCACGGAGGCGCGAAATCGTGCCGGATACAGGTTGGACGGGCTGAAAGCGGCGCCGCTCGATGCTGAGTCCCGAGCGGAAGACCACGGTCAGTTTCTCGCCGGCCTTAAAATCGTGTTCGAGGCGGAGATAACCACGTTCCGTTGACCCTGCTTTGGCAGGACCGGCGGCGCTCACAAGCTGCACATTCGAGGCCCGCGGCGGCAGGCGCAGCCAAAGGACCGTGCGCACGGCCTCCGAGGTGCCCTGCGGCGACAGTGCAATGTCCATGGCGCCCAGACCTTCCTGGGAGTCGCGGGTGGTTGTGACCGCCAGCCGCCAATCGCGTCCGCCAGCTTTGACGGTGGTGGCAAAGCTGACGGGAAAATTCACGTAGATGCCGCGGTCGGAGCCTGCCGCCAGATAGGCCTTGAGAAAGTGCAGCCCCAACGGGCCATGAAAGCTGCAGCAAAAAGCCCATTCATCCACGGGGCCGCTCGTGGCCACCGGGCCGGCGGCATCGCCGTCGAAATGGCGCATGCCGTAGCCGCCGTTGGCGCATTGGTTGGCCGCGTATTGGTTGTGCATCAGCCGCTCCGCCATGTCGAGATAGCGCGTGTCGCCGGTGTCACGCCAGAGTTCCAGATTGAAACGCAGCCAATCGGACTCGCTGCAACCTTCGTCGCCCTCAAAGAAAACGTTCCAATGCTCGCCGATGCCGCCGATGGGCCAGACGTAGCCGCCGGTGACCGCCGCTTCCCACTTGGCCCGCGCCCGGTCGAGGTAAGAGCGCTCGCGAGTGATCTCGTAGAGTTCCAGAATCCCGCGCCAAGCGCACAGGTTCCCGTGGCTGTGCTCGACCGGCAGCGCATCCATCTTCCAAAAAAGGTCCGCCATGCGCCGCGCCTGATTGAGGTAGCGTTCGTCCTTCGTGGCGCGGTAGAGCATGGCCAGGCCTTCCAGAGCCGGGAAATAACAGCAGGTATAACCGTCGCCATAGGTGCCGCTGGCGCGGTATTCCGCCTCGCGGGCCGGTGAGCAAAGCTGCGCCGCGCTTTCGACGTAGAAATCACCGAGGCGCTTGGCGGCAGCGAGCAGTTTGGGATCGTTCCATTTCTGCGCGGCGGTGACGAGTCCGACGAGCAGGCGGGCGTTGCCCCAGAGCATCGGAATGGGCGGGGCAAGTTTCACGAGCGGTTTGGCCAGATCCACCTCCAGGCCGAAATGGCCGTCCGGCTTCTGATACTGGGCCACGGAATCAAGGACCGATCGAAGCGCCGGCGGCGAGAGTTTTCCAGGCGGGCTGGTCAGCGTGGCCAGTTCGATGAACCGGCCCGAGGCATCGCCGCTGTAGTTGGTGAAAATGCGGTCCACTTTAAACGACACGTCGGCCAGGAGCCAATCCGCAGTGAAAGGATCCTTGGCCAGGCGCTCCACACCGCGCCGGAGCGACTCGGCCAATGGCCCGGATAGCTCCACCTGTTCGGCAGAAAGAAGGTGGACGTCCGGCCAGGCTGAAGGTTCAGCGGCGGTCGTGGCGGAGACCGGGATCACGAGCAGAGCGGCGGCGAGTGAAAGAAAACGTGTTGACAAGTTCATAGTCCTGTTTTCGGGAGGCGCACAGTTCATTTTCTTTGGTGATTCAATAGTCATGACCAAGCGACCTGAAATTAGGGTGGGAATGGACTGAATAAAAGTCCAAAAAGGACTCGTCGAAAACCGCAAAAGGGAATAGACACTGGAACCGATTTTAACGGAATTGTGATCGATGAAACTCAGCCAGATCAACATACCGGTTCCATTCCTCTGTCTTCTCGCCGCCGGACTCGTGATGTTCATTTGCGGCTGCCGCGCCCGCCAGAGTGCATGGGGGCTTTCCAATGCTGCCGCTGCGCGCGCCAATGATGCGCCGGTGATGACTTTGGACTTGCGTGAGCCGATGGAACTGGCCGCTCAGGCGATCGTCCGGCGGCTCGATCCAGCGATGGAGCATCGTCCCTGGTTTCTGTTGCGCGGGCGCGGCGGAATCCCCGTCGCGCCGGAGCACGCGAGCTGGGACTTGGGCGACATGACCGGGCGTTACCTGGAGGGATTGATCCTGACACGCCGGATGGGCGTGAGCAGGCCGGAGTTTTCCGAAGCGGAAGGCCGGCTCGGCCGCAATCTGCTCAAGCTGCTCGGTCCGGACGGTCTGATCCACGACCCAAAGTCGGGCGCGGTGGACCACACGTTTTCGCAAGGGAGCGCTCTCTACGGGTTGGTGGCGTGGTTCGCGGATTCGGGCGACCCGGCGGTGCGCGTGGCCGTCGAGCGTCTTATCAGCGGCTTGTTGAAGCGCGCGGAGCGGCACGGCAACCAACTGGTTGATTCCACCGCCAAACTCCCGGAGTCCTCCGGCAGCCACCTGGCCGGCTACCAGATCTATCCCGTCATTCGCTTTTACGAGTTGACGGGCTATCCGGATGCGCTGGTCCTGGCGGAAGGGCTGACGCGCTGGGCGCTGGCGGACCCGGTTCTCGGCGCCGATGGCGCGATTACCAAAGCTCTTTCCTGGGAAGGCCATATTCACTCGTGGCTCGACACGCTGGCGGGTTGCGTCCGCACGGCGCGCCACTCCGCGGCGATGAACCGGCCGCAGGTGATCGCGTGTTGCCGGGCCGTCTATGATTGGGTGCAGCGCTCGAACGCGACGTCCTTTGGCTGGATCGCGACGTATCCCACCGGCGGTTCGAGCGAGACGTGCGCCATTTCCAGCGCCATCCGCCTGGCGCTGGAACTCGCGGCGTCAGGTTTTCCTGCCTACATGGACGACGTGGAGCGATTTGTGCGCAACCAGGTGGTGGAAGCGCAATTTCGCGATCTCAAAGCTTACGCCGGCGGACCGGAACAGCCGACGCCCCTGCTCGTGGGTTGTTTCGACAGCCAGTCCATGCCGAACTGCCACCTTGGCACGCGCGGCGGCGAGGATGTCGGCACGGTCGAGGGGTGCTGCCTGAACGGCGGGATGAGAGCCTTGGCGCTGGCCTGGGAAGCGATTCAGGCTTTCGATGAAACCGGCTTGAGGGTGAACCTGGCTTTGAGTTCGAGCGGACCGGCGGGCCAGGTGATCGGCTATCAACCTTGCGCAGGCAGGTTGGATGTCATTCCGCGCGCGCCGGGAGCGGTCAGAATCCGATTGCCTCAATGCGTGCAGCCAAAGGATGTGGCGGTGTTCGTGGGTGGAATTCAAATCAATTGTAGGAGCCAACGTGAGGAGGCGCAGTTGTCAAATCCGAAATCCGAAATCCGAAATCCGAAATTCCAGACCTTTCCCCCGCCCACTCCTGCAGATACCTGGTGGACTCTGGAAGACGGTTACATCGTGCTGGCCTCCGTTCCCGCCCAGGCGCGCGTGTCTGTCCGCTACCCGTTGCGCGACTTGACCGAAGAAGCCACCGCCGGCGGACAGAAATTCCGTGTCCGCTGGATCGGCGACGTCGTCGTCGGCGTCAACCCGTCGGAAGGACGCGAGCCGACGTATCGCAACCGGCTGCCGCCTCCACTCGAACCCTCCGCTCACAGCCGGCGCCAGGAGGCTCTGACTTCCAAATCCGCAATCAAGGTCCCCGACACTTACGACCTTCAAGATGCCGCCCGGCTTGCCACGGCGAGCATGCTGGCCCGCATGGACCTCCAGCGGGGCGGACAGCCGTTCTTCCGCATTTATCCTTTTGCCACGCCGCCGCGCGCCGAGCATGAGAAATGGGACGATGGCGACATGACGGGCCGTTACGTTGAAGCGTTGATTTTGGCGCGGCGCATGACGGGCATTCCGATGGACTCGCGCGAGACGCTGCTTCGCTCCTATCTGGCCGGCCTTTTTGATCCTGGTGACGGTCTTTGCTACACGCGCGGCGCGGAGTGGACCCCACGCCGAGCTTGTCTCTTCAGCCAATCCTCCGCCATGCTCGGACTCCTGGCGTGGCACAAAGAGACCGGTTCGCTCCCGGCTCGAAAGGTTCTGGATGGCCACGTCAATGGCCTGATGCGGCTGGCGGTTGACCGCGGCGATTACGCTTATTTTCCCAAATACGAATACGACGGGAAACAGTTCATTGATGATCCGAAAGGCAAGGATGCGCCGACGTGGTATGGCGGGCGACTGATTCTGCCGCTGGTCGAGTACTGGCAACTGACCGGACGAGACGATGTCAAAGTCTTTATCGGGAAACTCGTTCGTTACTCGACTGAAGTCAGCCGCGGCATCAGGCCGGACGGCGAAGTGCTGGGCAACGGTTGGTGGGGGCACCTGCACTCGACCATGGACATGGCCACAGGCATCACGGAGTTTGGCCGGTTGACCGGCCGGCCCGATTTGGTGGCGTGGGCCAAACGCGTCTATGACTGGATTGGCCGAACGCATGCGACGCGCTACGGCTGGGTGGCCGATGCGTCCGGTTCGCACATTTGTGAGTCGTGTGCGATTGCCTCGCGCTTCCGGCTGGGGCTGGCGCTGCATCGCGCCGGTGTGGTGGATCCTTTTGGCGAAATGGACCGGCACCTGCGCAACCAATTGCTCGAAAACCAGTTTGTTGACCTGTCCTTTCTTCCGCCGCTGGCGCCCGAGACACCGCGCACCGATAAGGCCAGTTACGCCGGCATCGACCGCATGATCCGCGGCACGTTTCAATGCTGGGGCACGGCCAACGATCTCATTGGACACGACGACATTGAAGGCTGTGGCGCGGGTGGCGGCGTGCAAGGACTGGCGCTGGCGTGGAACGCGCAATACGAATGGCGGCAGCGGCCGGACGGCAAAGAACTCCGCCTGCACCTCCTTTTCAATCGGCGGGTCCGCGCCATGGCCGATGGTCCGATCACAGCCGGCACGCCTGTGGCCGCAGAACTTTGGAGTTATCTTCCCCGCGAAGGGCGGGTCACCGTCGTTGCACATCAGCCGATGGCGCGCCTGGCGCTGCGGTTGCCGGATGGAACGGATTTGGCGCAAGTGCGGTTGCGCCGAGCTGTTTTCACTGCCGACAAGGTTCCAGCCAGGACAGGCCCTGCCGGCGGCGTTGAGACCAAGGCCGAGACGGAAGGCCAGTACGCGGTGGTTTCCAAAGTCAATGCAGGAGAAAAGGTCGAGCTGAAGTTTCAACTCAAGGAATACGAGACCGTGGAGACCGCGAAAGGGGCCAGCTACAACGTTCATTGGAAGGGCAGTGCTGTCCAAGGGCTTTCTCCCAGTGGCACCAAGGTTCCACTCTATGCAAACCGCGCCCGGCTCTTGGCGCGCCCGGTCCCGGTGACCGCGCCTCGCTATCCGTGAGCATGCTCGAACAGGCACGATAATAGGATCCTCTCAATGAAAGGAATGAAGGCAGAATGAAGAATCGTCTCGCGAACAGATTGGCCGCGGTTGCCGGCCTGGGCTTGGGGACCGTGATGGCCTGGAGCTTGAATGCCCAAGCCGAAAACCCGGTTGGCTCAACAAAGCTTTGGTACACGCAGCCCGCTGCCAAGTGGGATGAAGCCCTGCCCATTGGCAACGGGCGCCTCGGCGCGATGGTCTTCGGCAGCCTGTCGAACGAGCGCCTTCAATTCAACGAGGACACGCTCTGGACCGGACAACCCCACGAATACCATCACGACGGAGCGTTGAAGCATCTGCCCGCGATTCGCCGATTGCTCGCCGAAGGGAAACAGCGCCAAGCCCAGGACCTGGCGATGAACGAGTTCATGAGCGTGCCGATGCGGCAAAAGGCCTATCAACCGTTTGGTGACGTCAGGGTCCATTTCGCCGGCCATGAGCAGGCCGTGGAATACCGGCGCGAGCTCGACTTGGATTCCGCCATGGTGACCGTGGACTATCGCGTCGGCGACGTGACGTACCAGCGACAAGCCTTTGCCAGCAACCCGGACCAGGTGCTCGTCCTGCGGATCACGAGCGACAGGAAAGGCCAGGTCAGCTTCACCGCCAGGCTGGACAGCCCGCACCAGTCGGCGCGCACGCGTTCGGTCAACAGCGGCCAACTGGCCTTGTCAGGACAAGTGGAGGAAGGCGGGCTGCAATTTGAAGCGCGCCTCCAGGTGGCGGTTGAAGGGGGAAAGCGCGTCGTCAGCGACGGTGCCATCATAGTCGAGAATGCCGACTCGGCCACGCTCACGCTGGCTGCCGCCACCAGCTTCAGAAATTTTCAGGACATCACCGGCGATCCCGCCGCTCACTGCGACGCGGTACTGAAGAAGGTCGTTCGAAAGAGTTACGAGCAACTCCGCCAGGCCCACGTGAAAGACCATCAGCGACTGTTTCGACGCGTGTCGCTCGACCTCGGCACAACCGGTGTGGCCAGCCTTCCGACGGATCAGCGGCTGAAGAACGCCACCCGGCAGCCCGACCCGCAACTGGCCGCGCTTTACTTTCAATTTGGCCGCTACTTGCTCATCGCCAGCAGCCGCCCGGGCTGCCAGCCGGCCAATCTTCAAGGAATATGGAACGACCAGATCAAACCGCCCTGGGACAGCAAATGGACGGTCAACATCAACACCGAGATGAACTATTGGCCGGCCGAAGTGGCCAACCTTTCCGAGTGCCACGAGCCGCTCTTTGATCTCATCGACGACGTCGCGCAAACCGGCCGCAAGACCGCACAGGCCCACTACGGCTGCCGCGGCTGGGTATTGCACCACAACACCGATCTCTGGCGCGGCACGGCTCCGATCAACCATTCCAACCACGGCATTTGGGTCACCGGCGGCGCTTGGCTTTGCCAACACCTCTGGGAACATTACCTGTTCACCGGCGACCAGCAGTTTCTGGCCCAGCGCGCCTATCCGGCGATGAAAGAGGCGGCGCTGTTCTTTGTCGATTTTTTGGTGAAAGATCCGAAGACCGGCTGGCTCATCAGCACGCCGTCGAACTCGCCGGAGATCGGCGGCTTGGTGGCCGGCCCCACGATGGACCATCAGATCATCCGCGCCCTTTTCGCCAACACTATTGGCGCGGCCGGTATCCTCGGCCTCGATGCGGAGTTCGCCGCCAAACTGTCCGAGTTGCGCCCGCAAATCGCGCCCAACCAGATTGGCAGGCACGGCCAGCTCCAGGAATGGCTGGAGGACAAGGACAACCCGAAGGAAACCCATCGCCACGTTTCGCACTTGTGGGGCCTTTTTCCGGGCAGCGAAATCACGCCGGAGGCGGCGCCCGCCATGTTCGCCACCGCCAAACAATCGCTGCTCTTTCGCGGCGACGGCGGCACCGGCTGGAGCAAGGCCTGGAAAATCAACTTCTGGGCGCGCCTGCGCGACGGCGATCACGCTCACAAAATGCTGAGCGAAGCGCTGGCGGGCAACACGTTGCCCAACCTGTTCGACACCCATCCGCCCTTCCAGATCGACGGCAACTTCGGCGGAACCGCCGGCATTGCCGAAATGCTCCTGCAAAGCCACGAAACAAACATTGGACTCGGATTACACAATGCCGAAACAATCCAAGCAACAGGCCAATCCGCAATCCGCAATCCGCGATCCCCAATCGTTCACACGATCCATCTTCTGCCGGCCCTACCGAAAGCCTGGCCGGCAGGCCGCGTCAAGGGGCTGCGGGCGCGCGGAGGATTTGAAGTGGACCTTGAATGGGCAGAGGGGAAGCTCGTCAGCGCGAGCATCCGCTCGCGGCTGTCAAATCCGTGCCGAGTGCGGTATGGAGAGAAGGTTGTGCCGGCGAAAATCGAGCGTGGACGGGCACTCAAACTGGGGGCGGATTTGGCGAAGCGGTGATGGCCGCAGGATTCTACTCGAACAAGTCGCTGTGAGTACCCGTGCGTTCAAAACGCACGTGGTTTTCTTCCAGCGTGTAGATCAGCACCCAATCCGGCTCAATGTGGCAATCGCGGCTGCCGCCCCAATCACCTCGCAACGGATGATCCCTCAACTGCGGCGGCAGCGGCTCTTCATCGATGAGCAAGTCGATCACGGCTTTGAGCTTGGTCATGTCCTTGCCGCGCTTGGTCAGCCGCATCACATCTTTCTTGAACTGGTTGGCGCGGCTGAAAGTCCTCACAGGCCCAGATCCGTGTAGAGGCCCTGCTTGGTGGCAATATGCTTCACGTTACGGCCAGCCTTGCTGTCGCGCAGCGTCCGGGCCGTGAGTGGGTTTGGCCTCTCCACAGGAAACGGCAGCCCACGCTGTCGCTTGATCTGGCGATAGAGCAGTTGAATCGTCTCTGAGGTCGTCAGGCCCAGACGGGATAGAATTCGGTCCACTTCCTCCTTAAGCGTGGGTTCGATCTGCGCGCGAATGGTCGCTGTCTTGCTCATGTCTGTATGGTAATCTGACGCTCGCGGCGAATCAAGCAGTCCGTGCTCGCCAAGCAAGACTTTTGCCCATGCCGGACATTCCGCTTGCCAAACTCTATTGCCAGTTTGGAAAGAATTGGGGTCACATCTCAACAT
>CAYIIH010000070.1:0-26602 GCA_964363225.1 uncultured Verrucomicrobiota bacterium
TCCAGGTGCCGTAGCCGCCCATGCTCAGTCCGGTGAGGTAAATCCGGTTTTTATCGACGGCCCATTTTCCGGTCACCTCATCCAGGAGAGCCAGCAAGACTTCATTTGACCATCGCTGGCCGCCGGGACACTGAGGCGAAACAACAATGAACGGCAGATCAGGCTTGTCCTTGACGATCTTGGGCGGGCCATGCGTGGCCACAAGCTGGAGGTTCGTGCCGCGCTCGCCGGCCCCGTGCAAAAACAAGATGAGCGGCCACAATTTGGAGGCTTTCCCGTTGTATTCCGCAGGCAGGAATAGGAGGTACTTTGCTTTGACTGTGACGGTGATTTTGCGCTCGAACGATTGCGCTTTTTGATTGGATTTAGGCATGGTTTCCTGGCCGAAGGCCGCGGCGAGGGCTACTCCCCACGCGCAAGTCACGGCAATTAATCTCGCTCGCATCATAAGAATAGAATTCAATGTCCCGGCAATCGTTGGCCAGCCGGTGCGAAATCGCAAGCTTGTTCTCAATCACCGGTTCTCAATCACCATCCCAACGCGTGGGTCAAATAAAGCATCTGGGAGTGATTTGGCAGCGGTCGTAACCTATTAGCGCTCAGATGCCCGTGATTCATCCGCATTCGGCGGGCATTGATGTGGGCGCGACTTCCCATTGGGTTTGTGTTCCCGAAAACGCCGTGGCCCAGGGAGAATCCCCGGTGCGGGAGTTTGGGGCTTTCACCAAGGACCTGGATGAATTGGTCGAATGGTTGCTCAAGGGCCAGGTCAAAACCGTGGCCATGGAATCGACTTCGGTGTATTGGATTCCATTGTTTCAGAAATTGGAGGCTGCCGGTCTGGAAGTCATCCTGGTCAACGCGCGGCACGTGCGGCACGTGCCAGGGCGCAAGACCGACTGCAAAGATTGCCAATGGCTGCAGCGGCTGCACAGCTACGGTTTGCTCAACGGTTCGTTCCGTCCCAGCGATGATATCTGCTGTCTGCGCAGTTTGATGCGGCATCGGGACAATCTGACCAAGGCCTGTGGCCAGCAGGTGCAGCACATGCAACAAGCCCTCAACTACATGAACATCCACTTGCATCATGCGGTGAGCGACCTCAACGGCGAAACCGGGCTGCGCATTCTGGATGCGATCTTGCGCGGGGAACGAGACCCCAAGGAATTGGTGAAACTACGCGATCCCCAAATTACCCGGAGCACGGTGGAGGAAATGGAAGCGGCGCTGAAAGGGGATTGGCGGGAGGAGCATCTGTTTGTGCTGCGCCAGTCCCTGGAGAACTACCGTCACCTGCTCAAGCAGATGGAGGTTTGCGATGGGGAGTTGGAGAAAACACTGGCCAAAGTGGTGGTCAATCCGGCCACGGTGGTGAAGGCCGAACGGCCAAAAAACCCACCGGCGGCGGAGTCCAAATCCAAAAAACAAAAGAAATTCAAGAAGCTCAAGGCGGGGACTGGCCTCAAGCGGGACTTGTCCGCCGAAATGACGCGCATTTGTGGTGTGGATTTGACCCGCATCATTGGGCTGAACGTCTTGGGAGTGCTGATCGTGATCTCGGAGATTGGCGTGGACATGAGTCGATGGCGCAACGCCAAAGCGTTCTGTGCTTGGTTGGGACTTTGTCCCGGCAACAAAATCAGCGGCGGCAAAGTGCTGAGCAGTCACACCGTCCATGTGGTCAACCGCGTGGCCATCTTGTTGCGCACAGTGGCTCCGGCCGTGGGCCGATCCGATACCTGGCTGGGGATCTTTCATCGTCGGATGCGCGGCCGGTTAGGACCGGCGGCGGCCAACACCGCCACCGCGCGCAAGTTGGCCTGCACGATTTACCATCTGCTCAAGTACAAGGAAGAGTATATCGATGTGGACTGCCTGATCTACCAGGAGAAGATTCGCAAAAGCCGCATCGCCAAGCTGTGCAAACAAGCTGAAGAACTGGGCTTCGAAGTGCTCAAAAAACAAAAAGCCGCATGAGGGTTACTTGGAAGGTGTGTTGCAGGCAATCCGAAGGCGCAGCGGTCGTACTCGATCGTGAGAATTCGTAGGGGACCTCCGATGACAAAGCCAAAACGACAGCATGCACTTCATTCAGGACGACACACCGTCAGAGCCAGTTTGCACGGACAGCGTGAAAAACGGCAACCCACTGAACCGTGGCGACGCTGCGTTGCGATGATCGAAGTTCAGAAGTCCACCCAACCGTTCGAATTTGACGATTGGTCCGTGGGGCGAGCGCAATCGCTCGTTTGATCCGAGACCATGTATCCCAAGTTGGCCAAGGCGCCGACGATGCGATCATCACCCCACGTCGGCTACTGCTTGGCAAATCGTATCACCCGTGGCTCGACCGCTGCGTCCACCAAGGGACGGCCGACGGGTTTTCCGCGTCGGTGTGAAAAATCCCATTTCCTCGCGCCCAACTGGCGATGCCACTTCAGGAAAGTTTCCGGTTGGACAATGGTGATGACCTCGCCCAGCAGTTGGCCCAAGGGTTGGCCTTTTTCGGCCAGCGCTCGGTATCCTGCCAGCGCCAGTGGGGCGAATGCCGGTCAAGCAGCGAACGATCCCCAGGTTTTTCCAGGACGCAGGCCATTTTGCGTTGCAAGGAGGCTTCGATTTGACCGGTCACCAACGCCAACATTCTTTTCCAGGGCATGCAATGGGAGTTTCCGTGTCACTCGTTGAAAAAAGTGATCCGTGAATGCCGGCGGACGAGTTTCTTGACCCAACCGCCTGTCCACAACGAGGAGTTGCTGACAGTGTTCCCAGTGAAAGCCCCTCCGGCGGGCTACAGCCAGTTGCCGATGACAAGGAAAGGCGACCAGAAGCAAGGGTGCGCAAAATCGGAACTGTGAAGCAGCGACTGCTGGGCCCGCTGGAGGCACTGGGCTTTGGTCAGGTTGGGAAAGCGCTTCAAGTTCGCATAGAACTCCGTCATCAGGCGCTGTGTGGCTTGGTCATCTATGGCCCAGAGCGAAGCCAGCGCGGAGCGGGCGCCGGCCTTGACAGCCACGCCGCCCAGCCCCAGGGCGGCGCGGTCGTCGCCTGCGGCGGTTTGGCACGCCGACAGCGTAAGCAGTTCGATGGGATGTTCGCTCAGCAGGGACGGCAAGGTCATCTCTTCTAGTTGGTCCAGGCTCAGCCGTCCGTTGAAGGCCAGCAGGAAACTGCGCCTGGCATCAGAACCGAATTCGCCGTGGGAAGCGATGTGGACGATCGCATACCGGCCACCGGCCATCTCTCGCGAATAGGTTTGGATAACAAAATCCTCATCCAGGAGCTTGAGCCCCGGAAACGCGGCCTGCACGCCCAGCAACTCCGCAGGGACTGCCGCCAAAGGCGGGAAATCATCCCTGGACTTGGAGACTCCGCAAAGCAGGGCTTTGGTGCTGACCCGGGGCATTGGCCGCGGGTCAACGAGCGACAGCCCAGGCGCTATCGCGATCGCAAAACGTTCGATCAGGTATCCCTGCCCGTCATGGAGCGCCGACATCGGGATGGTCCGCAACGCGCCGTCCGGGATCAGGACGAGCGTCTGCACCGAGGCGTCTTTGAGCTGGCCCACATACGGCTCGATGAGCCAGTCCCAGAGAGTCCGGGCCAGTTCCACATAGCCTTCGGAGTAGCGTTTTTGCAGTTTCAACCGAAGGCGGCGCACGGTGGCCGTAAGTTGCTCGGCGCCAACCGATGCGGTGAAGCGACGCAGGCCGTCCGGCAGGCTGAGGAGAATCTCAAGGCGGTCAGGCAGAGGGATGAAGTAAACCACGGCGGCCTGGTTCCCCACCGCCTCGATGGGTCTGACTTTGGCCTGCAGCAGGCTCACGCAATCTTCATCGTAGAAGTAGTCCTGGATTTCGGCTGTGCGCAGCAATTCGATCGTGTTCCTTGCTTCAATCAACGTCGCTTGAGAAACGGACGGACCGGCTTGCGCCAGCAACAGGTCCGCGTACTCAAAGTAAAGCCGGCCAGTGGACTCGCGAAATGTCCGGCCATCTCCGCGCATCATCGCACCGGCCGCCAAGTCACTGCGGAGCGATTGGAGTGACTGAACGGCGCGCCGGTAAGCCCCAAGGGCTTCATCCAGCCGACCTTGCTGGTGTAGCAACCGTGCGATCTGCCACTCCCATTCAAACTGTGCCTCCGGGCACCCGGCCCGCTGGGCCAAGAACAAAGCCTGCTCGGAGAGCGCCAATGCCTCGGCGTGTCGTCCGGCCTTTTCGTAGAGACTGGCCAAGTAACCATGTGCGTAGCTGGCGGATTTGCCGTCGTGCGACTCGGCCGCCAGTTGGCCTGCCTCGGTCAGTGCTTGGTGTGCTGGCAGCAGAAGCCTTGCCGAGACGACAGCGGCGTGATCGATCAGCTCGGAGCAAAGGTGCCCCCAGGCGGTAAGCAAGAACGTCTTCTCACGGTTGTCACCCAAGGCAGCCAAGCCTGGGCGCGTCTCCAGAAGGTCCCTTTCTGCCGACTGCCAGCCCCCCAGGGCCAGCAGCGCCCGAATCCGGTTCAGACGGATTCTCTGCAGCAGCCGGTCGTTCCCCGCCAAGCGTGTGTCCTTGATCGCCTCGGCGTAGAGCCGAAGCGGTTCGCCGAATGCGCTTTCTTCTAGATCCTCAGCCTCGCTGGCTTCGCCCGGCGCGGCAGGTTCTTTCGAGAAACCCAACAGAACCGGGGGCGGATGCACAATCAGGAGGTTGGCCAGGCTTTGAGCTGCGACCGCCCGCGCGCCGGCATCTTTGGAGAGACGGGCCAGATCCAGGCCTTGCCGCAAGTGCCGTTCGGCGTCGTCGAAACGCCGCGAAAACAGCAACGCGTTGCCCAGGGCGACCTGCACTTTCGCGCCCAGCCGCGGCGAGTTGTTTTGGAGCGCCGTGGATTCAATCGCCTCCAACAACTCGGTGGATTTGCATAGCTGGCCGAGGGTCTGGTAAGCGGCGGCCAGGGCCACGGTGGCCGCTATTCTGACTTCTATGTCCCTGGCGGATTGGGCCTGGGTCACGGCGTCTTCCAAGATGGGCACCGCTTGCTCGCACTGCCCCTCCTCCAGGAGCGCCAGACCTTTGGCAAGGGGCGCGTTTGTTGCGGTGGCCGGGAAGACGGACCATGCCGCCAAGGCCGCCACCGCCAGCGCCATCAGCGCTGGGAGGGTGCGCCTTGAGGCGAGGAATCTTGGAGATGTTATTTTGGTCATACAAAAGCTACTCTGCGCTCATCAACGCAGGTCGAAAGCCGGTAGGAACGAATCCGGCATGAGCGACAAGCCCCCACGGCCGCGCACGATCAGGCTGTTGGCGCGCGGATTCTTGCGCGCGCAACCCTCGCGAATCTGGCTCGCCGCCTCCACCAAGTTGGCGGGCAGCAAACCGAGGCTGTTCACAAAATCAGCGCCGAACCGGATGACGACGACGCCCTGGGCTTCGGCGGGGTTCTGAGTCTTTGCGCTAACGGACGAGCTGAGCATGTACGTGAAACCGCTGTTGACCTCGATATGCCCGCCATGCCCGGTTTCGGCGTTGGCGAGCAGCGTACTATTGACGAGGCCCACTATCTGCGGGTCCACGAAAATGTTACCGCCATCGTGGTAGGCCTCGGCAGAGATGGTGCTATTACGCAGCAGGACCGTCCCAGGCGCAAGGAGACTGAGCGTGCCGGCATCGCCCTTCGCGGACTTCACCGAGATGGTGCTGGCATTGGCCGCGAGATCGGTCGTTGAACTGATTGACACACTGCCGGCCCGGCCTGGCCCGGAGGAACTCGATATTGTGCCGTGCTCGAGTACCAGCGGCGAGCGCACTGAAAGACGGATTTCGCCTGCGTTGGCGGAGCCGAGGGCTTTGGTCTCGATCGCGCCCCCCTTGCCCAGGCTCAGCGAATCAGCGCCGATGGAAATCGTGCCTGCGTCACCCCGGCCTCTGGACTGCGAATCAATTACGGCACCGTTGACCACCTTGACTTCGCCGGCGTTGATGTGAATGTTACCGGCTGGGCCCGAGGCGCTTTCATAGGAACCAGCCTGAATGGTGCTTTGGTCTAGCAGAAGCCTGTCCGCCGTGACCACGATGTCGCCGCCGCGGCCGGCGCCGCGTGCGCTGGAGGTAATGCTGGCGAAGTTTCGGAGTTCGATGTCCGCCGCAGTGACCTCGATGGCTCCTGCGACTCCAACGGCATACGTGTTGGCGCCAATAAACGAAAACGAGTCGGCCGCCAGCTTCCCCGTGACAGTGACAGTCACCTTGCCGGCCAAGCCACGGGTTGTGGCGACCGAGCTCGAATCGGCCCCAATAACCGACACGTCGTGGAGTTCCAATTCACCGGCGGCAATTTTGATGTCGCCGCCGCGGCCAGACGACGTTGCCTCCGGAGAGGCACGGATGCTGGACAACTGGTCGAGACGAATCAAGCCCGACACCGCGATGTCAATGGTGCCACCGTTTCCAGTGCTGTGCGTGTCAGCGCGGATGTGCGCGCTATTTCGGAGAATCAAGCTCTCGCCGCGGATTTGGATGGCCCCGGCATTGCCACCTCCTGCTTTGCTCAAGCTTGTCACGCCGATGAAGGTTCCCAGTTCGTTGGGCTGCGTGCCAGCGCCATCCAAAGTGAGTGTGTCGGCGAGGATCTGGATGCTGCCCCCTTTCCCAGCGCCTTCGGTGTTCGCCGTGATAGCGCCGCGGGCGATGCGAACCGTCTGCGCCGTAATGTCTATGGCACCGGCGTCGCCGCCCTGGCCTGAGCTGGTCGAAGCCACTGAGATTTTTGGGTTTCCGTGAGAACCGCCCGATAGGGTAAGGTCGTTGACGTGGATCTTCACGCTGCCGGCAGCCCCACCCGCGCTCGTCTCCGCCGTCACGTAGCTGCTGTTGACCAGGTCGAGGGTTGCAGCGTGAATCTCAAGGTGGCCGCCGGCATCGCCGGCGAGATTGCTGCTGCTCGCCGCCGAGATGCGCGCCGCTGTCCCGGGATCGCTGCCTTGAAGGGTGATGCCATTCTGCGCCGTGATGAGAACGTTCCCCGCGCGGGCGAGGTCGTAGGCCCAGCCCTCAATCGCGGCCTTGTCTCCGATGAACAGGTCGCCAGCAATGATCGTCACGTCACTTCCTCTGGCCTGTCCTCTTGCTGCTGCAATGATGGCGCCATCGTTCATCTCGATGTGCTCCGCCGCGACTCTCAAGCCGCCTCCTTCGGCTCGTCCGCTCGTATCCAGTATGACAGAACTCCCACTGCCAAGGCTGAGTTTGCCGCGCAACTCGATTTCGCTCTCTGGCGACCGGCCAGATCCAGGCGTGTCGCTAACGGAACCGTTCGACAGGCTCGATTTGTCCGTGAGAGACAAGTTGTTGCCGCGAACAAGGAAATGGCCAGCCCCCGCACTGTCCCCGGTTGACAAACGCGCGCCGCCAGAAACCTCAATGTCACCCAACTGGCTGAAGTCCGCAACGCGCAGATCAGCGATCGGCAACTCACCCGCAGAGTTCACCGCCGCCAACTTGAGCGCGCCGCCGGGCGCACGAATCGTGGCCGCCCGCTGAGTTCCAGCGTCCTGCTTGATCTCGATGCCTCGTCCGGCGGCCGTCACGTCTTGTCGGACTTGGAATTGCAGACTGCTGCCGTTGAACTGGACCTTGCCGACGTCCGGGTCGGTAGAAGCGCCCAGGAAGCCGAAGGCCGCCGGACTGGCGACGGTCAGCATCTCGTTGGCCGACGGTTGGGCGGTGAACCGCGTGCCGTCGGTAAAGGCAAGGTAGTCGGCCGTGGTGACCATAAAAGCGCCCGGCACATTCACCTTTGCGTTCGGCCCGAACACCACGCCCGCCGGGTTCATGAAGTAGAAGCTGGCATTCGGGATGGAGCTCTTGAGGGTGCCATCAATGGTCGAGACCCCGCCGCCGGTAACGCGCGAGAACACCAGGTCAATTCCACTGATGCCGGCGGCGGTGAAATCGGCGGTTTCTCCCCTGGCAAGATTGAAGGTCTGGAAGCTATGGAACAAGTTGTGACCTCTGAGGGCGCCGATGGCGGCCGGGACCTCAATCCGGTTGTTAAGCTTGGCAAGGGCCGTGGACGGGCCTCCCCCCACGGTGCCATCGGCAACGATCTGGGCAAACGCCCCGGTCGAGACCGCCGCCATCCAAGCAGCGACCCAGGCCGCCGTTTTGGCTCTCCATCGGCAGCGCCAGTCCGGGGGCGCGATGGGGCGCCTTCGGGCCGCACTGCCAGAGAAGCAGCGGGAGGGAGGGGGATGAGTTGGTTCTGGTGCGTTTGTGCTGAGTACACTCATAAGTTAGAAAGCCCACACGGACAGGTGGAAATGAATGCCGTCGTCCTGGAGGTTATGGCTGCTGTAATGAAGCGCCCGAAAGGCATGGCCCCAGAACAGGGAAGCTTCCAGGTTCTTGCGAAGCCGAAAGACTAGGCCCATGCCGGCGCTGCTGATCGAGCTCAAGGACGGCTGGCCGTCTCCGTTGTTCCACCCGGCGCCACCGTCCACAAACGGCACCCATTGCAGTTTTGGCGCGCTGTCTTTACCCATCCACAAGGGCACGCGCAGCTCAGCGGTGGCTAGCAGGCCTTTATCGCGGGCCATGGTGTTTTCGCGGTAACCGCGCACGGACTGGGCCCCGCCAATCGCCAACTGTTCCAGGGCCAGGAGGCTGTCCGGACTGTATTGGCCAGCCAGCCTTGCCAGAAACTCGACCCGGCTCTGACCCAATCGGCGCAGGTATTGGGCCTGCATCAGCACCGCGACAAACTCGCGGTCCCGCGGGATCAGGTTTTCATGCGGTTCACCGTGGTAGGCGGTGGCGCCCAAGGCATCCCAGCCCTTGCTCAACGAAACACGCGCGCCAAAAACGTGCGCCGGGCCGCGGTCGGTCACCTGGGCCGTCAAGCGGGTGACCGCCACGACCGAAAGTCCGTCCACGGCCCCAGGCAAGATCGAATACGGCTCACCCAGCAGATAGGTTTGGTTGGCACGGCGCTCGCCGCTCAAGGCCAGACTGAGTTCGCGGGTTGGCGTGCGATAGAGGGGGTGTGATACCGCAACGGTGTAGCTCTCCAGTTCGCTGCTAATATCCAACTGCTGGAAGGGCGCCTCGACCACCGCTGCGCTATTCCGCCCATATTGCAGTCTGAGGCTCGTGTCGCGAGCGGTAAAGGGGAGCGCGTAACTGGCCGCCAAGTCACGACCGGCGAGCCCACGGCTCCGGTTCATCAGGTTGCCGGAGGCGCGCGCGACGCCGTAGTCGAGGCTCAGTTGGTCGCCGCGCCCGGTCAGGCTTTCGACTTCGAGTTCCGCGTCGAGTTGTTCGGCGCCGGTGCTGGGTGGACGGTTATTGGCGTATGTCAAACCCAGATGGTAGGGAAACCTTTCTTTGACCTTGAGATTCATCAAGGCTTCGCCACGCGCAGGCCCGGGTTGGATGTCCGCGTTGACCTGCTCCACCGGGTAGAGGTCACGCCACAACTGCAACGTGTCGCGGACGGCGTTGACGTTCAGCGGCCGGCCGCCATTGGCCAGGAGGCGCCGCCGGTAGAAGGATTCGGAAAGCCAGCGATTGCCTTGCAGGCTGATCTTGGCCAAGGAACCCTCCACGACCCGCAACGTGACCACGCCCGCCACGACGGCAGCGTTTTCCAAGACCGCCCCGGAGTTCACGTATCCGTGACTGATGTACCAGGTGCTCACCGCTAGGCGCGCCTCCTCCAACTCCAGCGGTTTGAGCATACGACCCGTCCAGGGCAGCGTGACGCGGGCCAACTCCGCCGCCGAGAAGACTTGGTTGCCCACGAACCTGAACTCGCCCACGAAGTTGGTTTGGCTTAGGGCCGGCGGCCCCGTCTCTGGCACGTTGACCGGCGGCAGTTCTGCGGCGCCGGCCGAAACCAGCAGCGCCCACGCGATGATCCATCCGGCCCCGGTTCCTGCCTCAGTTCTTGGAAGGTAGCCCATAGATGCTGGTGCCATGACGTCAGATGGGCGAGCTACTTCGCCGCCATCTTGAATGTGCCCTGCCAATCAGGCGGCGGTTTCAGCGCTAACTCTCGACAGCGGATCGCCAGGGCGCGGCTGGCTAAATCCGCGGTTGCGCTGAAGAGTTCGTCGAAGCTGGCAGCCGCCTCGCCAAAACGCCCCTGTTCATACAAGGCCCAGCTCTCCGTGTAGCGTTGCCACATCTCGGCGAGATGGGCGCCGGCCAGCCCATCGGCCGGCTGCCACAGCTCCAGGCCCGTGCTCTTTCCTTTGACAATCACCCGGTCAATCATGCGGGCAAGCAGCGGCTGGGTAAGCCGAGCCTTGAGCTCACCCGTCAGCAGAAGTGGGACACCGTAAAGCTTGGTGAGCGACTCGACTCGCGCCGCCGTGTTCACCACGTCGCCCAAGACCATGTAATCCAATCGCTCCCGTCCGCCAACGTTGCCGACGAGCGCCCGCCCACAGTGCAAGCCGAAGCCAAAGCCGAAGAGCTGCCGGAACTCCGGCGACAGTTCAGGCCGCAACGCCTCCAATATAGGCACGATTTCCAGCGCGGCCGCCAGCGCCAGGTCCGCCGCCAGCGGCTCGGACTCAGGTGCGCCCCAATACGCAGTAAACTGATCGCCCAGGAAATGCTCCAGGTTACCCCGGCGGGCGTGGACCGCCTGTGTCTGAATGCTGAAGGTTCGATTCAGGAGCCCGTAAAGTACCTCGGGCCGCTCCTGGCTCCGTTCGGTTAGACTGGTGAAGTTGCGGAGGTCGGAGATGAGGACCGTTAGTTCCGCCGACTGTGGTTCCAGTGCCCCTGGCTTGGCCACAATGTGCTCAATGACGCCAGGTGAGAAATAGAACTCGAGGGTCGTCCTGAGCTTGATCCGCTCGTGCCACTCGCGCGTATGGCGGCGCGCCAGCTCAAGCGTTCCGCCAAGCACCCAAGCACCCGCAGGCGCCGCAAACGGCAGAACCGCTGCGAATCGGAACAGGGCTACCACGCCAACCAGGGCCCACAACGCCACGCCCAGGAATGCGAGCACTGCCAAACCGCTTTTCCGCGCGCAATAGCTTGAAACCGATCCGAAGAGCCACACCGAAAGGACGGCCACAGCCGACGACCACGGCGGCAGTTCGTGCAACGGACGATTCTGAAGCAAGTCATTCAAAGCCGCGGCGTGCAACTGCACCCGAGGTTCGACGGGGCCGAACGGTGTCGGACTCGTGTCCCCAAGACCGCTGCCGACGTAGCCAACCAGCAGGATTTGGCCTTCGCGGGGAGGCGCGCCCGGCTGAGAGGTCGCCTTCCGTTTTTTCCATTCCTGAAATTCGGCATGGATTTGGCCCAGGCTCGAGTGCATAAATGCCGTTTTGCCGCTCCGCATCCAGCCGCTGCGTAGATTCAGCAGTTGCGGCTTGGCGGGGAGGCGCCGGGTGAGCATGGTTTTGAAGTCTGGGCCCAACTCTTCCCAGTCCACGCCGGCGGCCGAGTAGCGCACCCGCCCCGGATTCGCGACTTGAAGGTAGGTCGCCAGCGCAAGTGACGGCTCCGCACCTGCCGGTCCGCGTTGCACATAGGCATAATGGCGAAAAACGCCGTCAGCGTCAGGCTCGGCGTTGGCCAACCCAGCCGGTGTCAGGCGGGGTCCAAACGCAAACGACCGGGCTCGCTGGCGCCATTCGTCAGCGCTGTCCTTCTCCAGCAAAGCTTCAGCCAACACGACTCTTGCGCTGCGCTGGATGGCTTCATAGAGCGGCCTTGCCTCGGTTTGCTTTGCCCGCCTGAAGACAACGTCGAAAACGATCGCTGCTGCACCCATCGCGCTCGCCTCTTCGACCAACCTGGCGAGGGCTGCGTATTCCTCGGCCACGCTCCCCAAGGCGGTCGTGTCGGCGTCCGTGATGTTGACGTAGGTGATCCGCCCGTCCACGGCCGGGGCATTATCCAGAACCAGCCGCCAGCGCAAGGCCTGGTCGAAGCAGGCCCACTCCCAGCGGCTCAGGATTCCTGGGAAACACAGCAGGACAACCGCCAGGACCAGCCCCAGCGCCAGGGAGAGAAACAGGGCCGAGCCGGGCCGGAGAGCGTCTGGCACTGTGTCCGACTTGGCTCGCATAGGCTCGGGGGTTATTCGCGGCTGGTCTTGTTGTCCGGCGGCGCACCGCCGGGACCGGGCGCAGCATTGGTGTTGCCACCGAAGTGCATGACGGCGGGTCGGCCAGGGCCAAACCAGGCGCCAACGGCTTCTTTGCGCCAGTCAAAGGCGCCGCGAAACACCCCGGCGACACTGACGATCGAAGGCGCCGTTGTCGGCTGCCGCTTCTGCGCCGCCTGACATTCATCAACCATCGCCTTGAGTCTTTGCTCTTGGGCCTTGAGCACGGGTTCCGGCAGCCCGCTCTCGTTCATGGCCCCGACCAACCGCCGAAAGTCCTCCGCCATCTTGTCGCGCAGGTCCAAAACCAGAACCTGGATCCGGAACGGCTGCGTATTGGTGTTCCATCGCCAGACCCTCGTTTCCGGCGGCAGTTTAACGGGTTCGTCGGGTTTGAGGCTCGCCACCACCGGCCCCCACCGGTTGGCCAAGCCGGCACGAGCCGACGTCCAAGGGATGACGACAGCTTGTGCCTCGCGGCAGGATTCCAGCGTCATTGCCAAGCGATTCCCCGGTCCAAAAGCAACCTCTGGTCCCCAAGGGTATTCGCGCGGCGGTTGTCCAGGCTGGCTTGCGACCACGCTGCAGCAGACCAGCACATGAGCAACGTTGGTTTCCTGCGACCAACCCGCCCACGTCAGGCACAGACAGGCGAGCGTGCCGAACGCTCCCGTCCAATTCCAAATCTTGAGCTGCGTCATCGGTTTAGACTGCTTGGGCGCCCCGCCCGTGCCAGCCGGAGTCCAGGCCGCGCCACCGGGTGTTCTTCGGCCACCGGCTAGGGTCGTCCTGGCGCCAGAACGACTCGGAAGCCAGTGATATTAAGGTGGTCGGTGAGGTCACCAGGATAACGGACGGCCGACCGGGACTCGACGGCATAAGTCCCCCAACAACCCCCACGAGCAACGATGTTCGTGCCCGCGCTTGGGCCCAACAGGTCAACGACACTGCCACCCGGATAGTCGCCAAAGCGATCCAGGCAGAATTCCAGCACGTTGCCGTGCATATCATAAAGGCCCCAAGGGTTTGGCCGTTTCGCGCCCACACGGTGGGTCGTCGAAGAACTATTGACAAACACCCAAGCATAATCATAGAGCGACTCCACGGCCCCGCTGGTGTAATCGATCCCGTACGGCAACAGGCTCCCCGCCCGGCAGGTGAACTCCCACTCGGCCTCGGTGGGCAGGCGGTAGCCGTAGTCGGCCGGTATCCGGCCGGCCGCGCGTTCACGCTCGGTCAACCGGGCGCAATAGTTCGTTGCGTCCCGCCAACTGACTTCCTCGACCGGCCGATTCAAGTCGCCCGTGAATTGGCTGGGATTGGCACCCACGACGGCCAAATACTCACCTTGCGTTACCTCGTACTTGCCCAAGTAGAACCCCCGGCTGAGTGTCACCTGGGTCTGCGGGCTTTCCAACGTTTCGTGTCCCGCCTCGTTGGTTGGGCTGCCCATAATGAATGTCCCCGGAGCGATCCAGACCATGTTGGAGAACGAAGTCACCGCCAGTCGGTAGAACCGCTGCGCTGCCAGGGACGCGGTGGGATCGGACACGACGGTCGGGTTGGCGACCAAGGCCAGATTCGTCAACGCAGTCCAAGCGTTTGTCGTTCCAAGGCTGGTAATGCTCTCCAGGGTGTAGAGCCGTCCGACCTGTCCCTGGAACGCTAACTTGAGGTCTGGCGGTGGTTGAGCCAAGGCCAAATGCGGCCCCGCCTCCGGTCCCAGTTTGACCACCCAAAAATCGTTGCCGCCGTAATTGAATCCGCCCTTACTTGCGGAGGCAGTCGAGTCCGATTGTCCAGCCACGATGAACCCCTGGTCGGTTGTGAGTTGCAGCACAAAAACCAGTTCGGTCCCGCCACCGCCCAAGGACCATTCCCAGAGCCGCTCTCCTTGCGGGTTCAAACGCACAATCCAGCCGTCCTGCCCGCCGAGTTGCGGACTGGCTTTGCCCGGACCGAGACCTGACGTAGAATCACCAGCAACGATGTACCCGCCGTCCGGCAAGATCCGCACGCAATTCAACTCGTCGTAGCCAAGCCCGCCGAAGTCCTTTTCCCACACCAGTTTCCCTTGGGCATCCAAACGGACGACCCACCCGTCGAAGTCACCGAAGTTCGGGCTGTGCTTGTTCCCGCTCGCACCGGAGTTGGTGTAGGCGCAGAGAACGCAGCCGCCGTCAGGGGTGGTTTGCACACTCATCGCCTCCTCCGTACCCCCGCCGCCAAACGAGCTGTCCCAAAGCTGGTTCCCCTCTTTGTCCAAGCGCACGACCCACGCATCCAGATCGCCGTAATTCGGGCTGGTCTTGGTGCCCTCGATGTCCGAAGCAGAGCTCCCCGCCAGAATCCACCCGCCGTCGGGGGTTCCAGCCAGAGCCCAGAGCGTTTCATCCGCACTGCCACCAAAAGCTTTGTCCCAGAGCTTGTTGCCTTGCGCGTCCAGACGCACGACCCAGAAATCGTAACCTCCGAGAGGCTCGGCGGTTCTATTGCCACCCACCGGTGAGCGGGACCTGCCGCCGAGTAAGAAACCACCATCGCTAGCCGGTGCGACGGCAACAAGCCGGTCCTCATCGGTTCCGCCATAAGTCTTGTCCCACAGTTTGTCACCCGCTGCGTTAAGCCGCACGACCCAGTAGTCGTAGCCACCGAAGCCAGGAGTCTCTTTGTTGCCCTGTTTGCCCGAGTTAGACCGGCCGCCAAGCAGGAAACCGCCGTCGCTGGCTTCGAGAACAACAAAGAGCTTGTCATCGCCGAGGCCACCGAAGGCCTTGTCCCAAAGCTCGGCGCCCTGCGGGTCCAAGCGGACCACCCAGTAATCATAACCGCCGAAGTTAGGAGCCGTCCTGCTCCCGGCTCTCATTCCACTGGCATTTGAGTTCGACGGTCCGCCAACAACGTACCCACCGTCTTGAGTCTGCTGCATCCAATACACCGAATCATCACCGCTTCCGCCAGCGGTGATTTGCCACTCCAGTAGTGGTGCCTTGACCGGTTGGGCCTGCCCCAAACTCACAAGGCCGACGATCAGCGCCAAGCTGGCCTGGGCGCAGCCGGTGAATGGATGGCTAACGCGAGCTTTGCGGACGCGATTTACGGGCGACGGGCAGACACACGCCAGCAGATGAGTTGGACTGGGTTTCATTTGGCAGGGATGGTTAGAAGCATTGCATTCAAATCTGCTCTAATCTTTGCAGAAGTTTGGACCTGTGGCTCGAGTCGAGTCAAGCTGAATTCCCGCCCCGAATTCCCGCCCATTCCCGCCCCGTGTCGTGTAGGCGCTTCTCCGTCAAGGCGGTCTTCACATGAGCTTCAACTTTGGCAAGTCTTGTGAATCCACCAATCCCACCGGCTCCTGCCTGGCATTGACCACGATCAGATCATCAATGTTCTTCTCGTTAAACACCTTCAAAGCTTCGACGGCCAGGGCTTCCTCGCGAATGCAAATCGGCCGGCGCGTCATCACCTTGCCCAGTGTTTGCGCCAGCACGTGTTCGTCCAGAGCCATGTGTCGGCGCAGATCGCCATCCGTGAAAACACCCGCCAATTTGCCTTTTTCATTGACGACGCTGAGACTCCCGGCTTTGGCCCGCGTCATGACCAGCAACGCTTCTTTCACGGTCAGGTGCTGACTGGCCACGGGATTGCGCGGCCCGGTGCGCATAATGTCGCCCACGCGCAAGAGCAGGGCGCGCCCGATGGCGCCGGAAGGATGATGCCTGGCAAAATCATGCCGCTTGAAGCCGCGCGCTTGCAGCACCGCCATGGCCAGCGCATCGCCCATCACCAGCATGGCCGTGGTGCTGGCCGTCGGCGCCAGGTTGAAGGGACAGGCTTCTTTCGGGACTTTGATGTTCAGCACCAGATCGCTAAAGCGGGCCAGCGACGATTTTGCCGCGCCGGTCAAGACAATGATTTTAACCGAAAACCTTTTCAAAGCCGGGATGAGGTTCAGCAACTCCTCAGATTCGCCCGAGTAACTGAGGGCCAGCACGGCATCGCCATCGTTCACAATGCCCAAATCCCCGTGCAAAGCATCGACACTGTTCAGCACGACGCTGGTCGAGCCGGTGCTGGTCAAGGTAGCGGCAATCTTCTGGCCGACATTTCCGGACTTGCCAATGCCAACGACGACGATTTTCCCGCGTTGGCGGAGGACATCGGCGATCAACTCCACCGCCTGGTCGAAGGTTTCATCGAGCTGGGCGCGCACGGCTTTGAGCGCGGCCAGTTCGACGTCGAATACTTCTCGAGCCCGAGCCAGGTGACTCATGCGGGCGAGCGTGCCAGTGGGAAAACGGAGAAGCAATACCGAAGCTCCACCGACGGCTCGTCAGTCCGAATTCGGATACGACCCCAGCACTTTGACGAAGTTGCATTCCTTGGCAATCTCGGCGATGGCCTTGGCCAGTTTCTTTTCCTGGACGTGGCCATCACAATCGACAAAGAAGAAGTATTCCCAGGCTTTGCGTTTGTTGGGCCGCGACTCGATTTTCGTCATGTTGATCTTGAACCGGCGCATGGGCGCCAGGGCGCGATGCAAGGCGCCAACCTCATCGGCGATGCTCAACATCAAACTGGTGCGGTCATGGCCCGTGGGCGGACTGCACTGCCGGCCCAAGACGAGGAAACGGGTGGCGTTGGCGGAGTTATCCTGAATGTCTTTTTCCAGCACGCGAAGATGGTAGCGCTCGGCAGCCAGGGAACTGGCAATGGCAGCCGAGTTTCGTTCCGCCGCCGCCAGCGCCGCCGCACGCGTGGTGGAAGAGCTTTCGATAATCTCCGCGCGCGGCAAATTGTCTTGGATCCAGGCCCGGCATTGAGCGAGCGCTTGCGGATGCGAAAACAACTTTTTGATCTCCTCTTTCTTCGTGTTGCCCACCAGGCAATGCTGAATGGGCAGGACAATCTGGGCCACGATCTTGAGGTCGCTATCGACAAACATGTCCAAAGTGTGCGTGACAATCCCTTCCGTGGAGTTTTCGACGGGCACGACACCGTAATCCGCGCGGTTCTTGCTCACCTCGGCAAAGACATCCGCAATGGTTTTCAGGGGAACATAGCGGAGACTCGAGCCAAAGCGGCGAATGGCAGCCTGGTGGGTAAACGTAGCCTCAGGGCCGAAATAGGCAATGGTCATCGACTTCTCCAACGACAGCGCACTGGACATGATTTCGCGGTAGATCGCCCGCAACGATTCGTTGGTGATCGGCCCTTCGTTCCGCTTGCAGATGCGCTCCAGCACGGCCAGTTCCCGGTGCGGCGCATAGATTTCCTCACCGGCTTTGAGTTTGAGCGCGCCAATCTCCAGGACGTGCTTCGTGCGCACGTTCAGGAGCCTGACAATCTGTTCATCCAGCTTGTCAATGGCCTTGCGATGTTCCTGTATGGTCATGCGTCTGCTGCCGCTCCTGCGGTTTTGTCAGTGGCGGGTGTTGAATCCGCGGACGGGCCGGTCGATGGTTCCTGGCCTGGCGCACCGGACGCGAAGGAATGCGCCGATGGCGATTCCGCGTTTGGATTCCCTTCCTTCGAAGCTGCAGCCGTAAGAGGCTCAGGTGGAACGGTGGCCAGGCCCGGCTCAACCGTCAACAAGGCCTCCGGCTTTTGCACCACGATGCGGCGAAGCTCGTCGGCGACGGGCAATTCCTCCAGACTGCGCAAACCGAAGTATTCGAGAAAAAGCGGCGTCGTGCCGTAGGTCATCGGCCTTCCGACGACCTCGGCGCGGCCCACCGGTGCAATCAGGCCCCGTTCCAGCAACGTCTGCATGACGCCATCGATGGAGACGCCTCGAATCTGCTCGATCTCCACTCGCGTCACCGGCTGGCGGTAGGCAATGATGGCCAGGGTTTCCAGCGCCGGCTGGGAGAGCCGGGGCGGCCGGTTCCTCTCGCCATAGAGTGCCTTGAGCCAGGGCGCGTATTCCGGCTGGCTGACAAATTGCCACGAACCGGCGACACAGACCAGGCGATAGCTCCGGGCCGCCTGATTATGCTCTCGCTCCAGTTGTTCCAAGGCGGCCGTGAGATTCTCTTCCTTGCTCTTCTGAAACGGTTTGACGGCCGGTTCATCGGATTTTTCAGCGGCATCGGCCAGCAGGTCGCGCAGCTCTCTAGAGCTGAGCGGCTTCTGCGAGGAGAACAAAATGGCTTCCAAAATGTATTTCAATTCCATGGTTTAAGAGAACTGCGCATTGGATACTGGCGGACTGGTCTGCTCCAATTCCGAAGGGGCCGCTCCTGGGGAAGGCCTGGCTGGGCCGGCGTCCGCCTCGATTCCAAGCTGAGCAGAAGGTTCTTTGGCGGCGGGAGCGGAGGCACGTTGGCTTGGCAGCACGCGGCTGATTTCAATTTCACTGAACGGTTTCGGCTGTGAAACAGACAATTGCTTCAAGCGAATCAATTCGAGCAAGGCCAGGAAAGTGACGACGACTTCAGAGCGGCTGGTCGTTTCGGCAAACAGCTCGGAGAATTTCATGCGCACCCGGTCGTTCATGAGACGCATGAGCCACTCGATTCTTTCGCTCACGGTCCATTTGTCCTCATAGAGGTCCCGGGCCTCCTCCCGCGCGCCAAACCGCTTGAGAACAATGCTGACGGCATTGATCAAATCGAACAACGACACCTCCGGTTTGGGCGGCGGCGGCGCGGCCACAAACTCAGGTTTGGCCGGCGAGCGCGGATAGGTCTTCTCCTGTTGCGCTTCCATTTCCTGCAACCCGGCGGCGGCATCCTTGAATTTCTTGTATTCGACCAGTTGCCGGATCAATTCCCACCGGGGATCGTCCTCGTCTTCGTCACCCTCGACCTGGATTTGTTGATCGAGCGGGAGCAGCTCGCGGCTTTTGATGTACATCAGCGTGGAGGCCATCACCAAGAACTCGCCGGCGATCTCCAAATCAAGCTGTCGCATCACTTCAATGTACTCAATGAACTGGGTGGCAATCTTTGTCAGGTTCACCTGGTAAATATCGACCTCCTCCTTTTTCACGAGATAAAGCAGGAGGTCCAGCGGGCCTTCAAAAACGTCCAGTTGGACTTTGTTTTCAGTCATGCGCGAGCCGCGAGGATTGCCTCAACAAGCTGCCGCATCCTAGGGACGGCCGGGCAGTTTGGCAACGATAGAAGCTAATTTCAGTTGCTTCCCCTTCCGTTTTTTAGTTACTAAATCACTATGCAATCTTCCATGTTCATTACAACGGCTCTTTCCTTGGGACTGAGTCTGTTGACCGTCGCCGCTCAGCAGGAAACAGATGTGCAAGCGCGCGCACGCCAGGCCCTGCGGCAAAAGATCGCCGCACTTGAAACTCAGTCTGCGACAGCGAAGGATGAGATTCTCGCTGAAATCAATCAACTCCATCAGGAAGGGAGGCTGACTGCCAAACAACATGACAGCATTCGACAAGATACAGAGAAGCTGTTTGCCAGAACAGGCTTCGGGAAGGACACCCAGGCCATGGAACGCGACCTGAGCAAACTGCGCAACAAAATCGCCAAAGCCGCCAAAACAGTTCCCGCTCCATCGGCTGCTGCCGCAGTGAAACCCAAGATCAAACCCGCTCAAGCCCAAGTGCCTGCTCCGGACGCCGCTGAGCGGCCGAAAGCTAAATCTCTGGAATCGCTTCGCCGACAGCAGGCCGCCGCCGCTAAAGCACCTCCAGCGCCCAAGGCGGCTGAAGCTCCCGTCCCAGCCGCCCCAGCCGTCACGCAGGCTCCGACCGCTGCGGCAGGCGCCGAAGCCAGACTCGAAGACATTCACGCGAAAGCCAGAGCTGCGTTGCGCCGACAGCAAGGGCTGCCCGTGCCGGAGGCCAAAGCACCCCCGAAGATTGAAGCCGCGGCTCCATCCGCCTTAGCTCCCGCCCTTGCCCCTGCTCCGGCGGTCGCGCCTGCTCCAGCGCCCGTCCCTGCTCCGGTTGCGCAGACGGAACTCGCGTCTGAATCTCCCGCCCTGGAGGCGGCCCGAGCTTTGTTGCGCGCGAAAATGCGCGAGGCTGAAAGCCAGATTCCCAGTGCCGCCAGTCCGGCCAAGACCGCTCCCGAAGCGGTCGCTGCCGCCGAAACCGGCCAGAAGAAGGAAAAAACTCCGCGTCGCAAACTGACTCGTGCCGAGTCCCAAAAGAGCAACGTGTCTGCGGCGCGACGGCCCTCGATGCTCCACAAGCTATCCGGCTCCAAAGAAAGGCAAATGCTGGCCCAGAACGCCGCGGAGCCGGATGCGGCACAAGCAGCCGCGCCCAAGACGAAACGTCAGAAACTGGCCGAGTTATTGGAGCGGTACAAGGCCGATAAAATCACTCCCCTTCAGTACCACGAAGAGCGGGCCAAGCTCATTGCGGAACCTTAAGCCGCGACTTTCCGTGACATCCGGTTCGCGTTTGGCATAAGTACGGCCCATGCACGATTTTCGTTACGTTGGCGGAAGGCTTTTTTGTGAGCGGGTGCCGGTCGAAGCCCTGGTGAAAAGGCACGGCACTCCACTCTTCGTTTATTCCCAGAACACCCTCGCGCAGCACTTCCAGCAACTGGACGAGGCCCTGGCCTCCCTGGATCATTTGCTTTGCTTCGCCCTGAAAGCGAACTCGAACCTGGCCGTGTTGCGTCTCCTGGCCGGCCTGGGCAGCGGATTTGACATCGTCAGCGAAGGAGAGTTGCGGCGAGTCATGGCCGCTGGCGGCGACCCTCGGAAATGCATCTTTGCCGGAGTCGGCAAAACCGAGCGCGAAATCGAATTTGCCCTGCGGCAAGGCATTTATTGTTTCAATGTGGAGAGCGAACAGGAATTGGCTCGCATCAATCGGGTGGCGGGGCGCCTCAAGAAAGTGGCTCCCGTCGCGCTGCGGGTGAATCCCAACATCGATGCCCACACCCATGCCAAAATCACGACCGGCACTTACCAAAACAAATTCGGCATTGCTTTCGAAGAAGTCGAAAAGGTCTATGCCCGCGCGCACGCGTTGAAGCATGTGCGCTGGCGCGGTTTGCAGATGCACATCGGGTCTCAATTGACGGCGGTGCAGCCCTTCGAGATGGCGGTGCGCAAGGTCGTGCCGTTGGTCACGCGGCTGGCCGGGCGGTATCCATTTGAATTCTTCAGCATTGGCGGAGGTTTGGGGATCGTTTATGAGCAGGCCCTGGCCAGCGGTTCAGCGCACTGGTGGCGGTCGCCCAAAGCCAGGAACATTGTGACTCCGGCGCATTACGCCGCGGCGCTGACGCCGTTGCTGCAGCCGCTCGGATTGCGTATTCTGCTGGAGCCGGGCCGGTTTATCACCGGCAATGCGGGCATCCTGGTGACCCGCGTTGAATACGTGAAACGAACGGGCCAAAAGAATTTCGTCATCGTGGATGCGGCCATGAACGATTTGATCCGGCCGGCCTTCTATGATTCCTACCATGAGATTGTTCCGTTGCGGCGCAAGAGAACTGCGCTCATTTCTTCGGATTTGGTCGGTCCCATTTGCGAATCGAGCGACTTCTTCTGCAAAGACCGGCCGCTGCCCAAAGTAGCCGCAGGCGAGCACCTGGCGTTGCTCAGCGCGGGAGCTTACGGCTTTGTCATGGCCTCGAATTACAATTCCCGGCCCCTCGCGGCCGAAGTGCTCGTGCATGGCCGGCAAAGCGCCGTGGTCCGCGAACGACAGCCCTTGGCGTCGCTGTGGGCATTGGAGAAGGTGCCGTCGTGGCTCTGATCGCCGGGAAAATCTCAGTGACGCAGGCGGCAAATCCTGTTAGTCATCAAGCGATGCGCATGAACAGAACCGTGCAGTCTCTTCCAGTTATGAAAACCCTCAATGCAGTGGCCATTTGTCTTCTCCTGGCCGGCCACCTTGTTTCTCCGACCGCCGCGGATTTTGAGATTAAGAACGAAGCCGAATTCAAAAAGATTGTTCCATCCCAAGCCAAAGTGGAGAAGCTGGCCGGAGAGATGAAGTTCTTGGAGGGGCCGGTCTGGGTCCCATCCGGCGGAGGGTATTTGATTTTCAGCGACATCCCGGCCGATGAATTGAAGAAGTGGACCGAGCAAGGGGGTGTGACGACCTTCCGGCAGCCGAGCAACAAGGCCAATGGCAACACGCTCGACCTGGCCGGCCGGTTGGTCACAGCCGAGCACGCGGCGCATCGCGTTTCCTACACCGCAACGGATGGCACAGTGAAGGCGTTGGTCGAAAACCACGAAGAGAAAAGCCTGAACTCGCCCAACGATGTCGTGGTGAAATCCGACGGCACGATTTGGTTCACCGATCCGGACTACGGCCTGGAAGGGAGGCCCAAGGAACAGGAAGGAAATTACGTGTACCGGTTCCACCCCCGCACCAAGAGCCTGAAACCTGTGGCCAAAGATTTCGACAAACCCAACGGCTTGTGTTTCTCGCCGGATGAGAAAAAGCTCTACGTGGCCGATTCGGGCAAGCCCCGCCATATCCGCGTTTTTGCAGTGCAAAAGAACGGCACGTTGCAAGGCGGTGAAGTCTTTTGCGCCATCGACAAGGGCGGGCCGGATGGCATCCGTTGTGACGGCGCAGGGCGAGTTTTTTCCAGCGCCGGCGACGGTGTGCATATTTTCGCGCCGGACGGAAGTTTGATCGGAAAGATTCTCGTCCCCGAATCGCCAGCCAATCTTTGCTTCGGCGGCGGGGATGGCAGGACCCTTTTCATCACCGCCCGGAAATCACTCTATGCAATTCGTCTCTGGACCGAGGCCGCCCAGCGTCCGAAATAGCAAGCCGGCTCTCGGGCCGGTTTTCCTTTGGACTCCTGAACGCCCGCGCAAACTCATCCCATGACGCTGACGTATCTTGATTGGGTCATCATTGTGATTTACCTCACCGGCTGCATGGTGGCGGGCATCTGGATGCGCCGGTTTGTGCGCGGAATGGAGGACTTCGCGGTGGCTGGCCGGGAAATGGACGTGAACCTCGGCATCGCGTCGCTGGCGGCGACGGAGCTTGGGCTGGTCACGATCATGTACACCGCTCAGCTCGGTTTTGAGAAAGGCTTTGCCGGGGCAACCATTGGCGTGATCATGGCGCTGGCCATGTACGTCGTGGGGCGGACCGGCTTCGTCATTCAACCTTTGCGGGCGGCTGGTGTCCTGACCATCCCGGAGCTGTTCGAGAAACGGTTCGGAATCAAAGTGCGCTGGCTGGCCGGCTTGTTTGTCGTGCTGGGCGGTGTCCTGAACATGGGCATTTTCCTTCGGTTGGGAGGAGAATTTCTGGTGTATGCGACGGGCCTGCCCATCGGTTATTTGGAATGGGTCATGACCGCCTTGCTGGGACTGGTGTTGGTCTATACGGCGTTGGGCGGAATGCTGTCAGTTTTGGTGACTGACTACCTGCAATTCCTGGTCATGGGCCTTGGCATCGTGGTGACCTCTGTTCTGGTGATGGCCAATCTGGGCTGGACCGGGATTGTGGATGGTTTATCGCAGAGCTGGGCGGCGCCGCAGAATGGAGCAGCGGCCACCGGCCTGAAAATGAGCGCCCACCCGTTCAATCCGCTGCACTCCAGTAGCTTTGGCTGGGGCTACATTCTGTGGCAGCTTGTATTCCAGACAGCGGTAGTCACAACGTGGCAAACCACCATCTCCAGGGTTCTTTCCAGCAAAGACGAGCACACTGCCAAGCGGATTTACCGAAGAACCGCTTTTTACTTGGTTGGCCGGTTTGGTTTGCCCGGCCTGTGGGGAGCGGCGGCCTTTGTCTATTTTGCCAAACAAGGCGCTTTGCCGGAGGGCTTGGACAGTCTGACGGCGATGCCCGCTTACCTGAGTACTATTCTCCCCATGGGTTTGATCGGCATTGTGGTGGCCGCGATGCTGGCCGCCGAAATGTCCACGGACAGCGGTTATCTGCTGACTTGGGCGACGGTCATTGCCAATGACCTGGTCGAGCCGTGCGTGAAAAAGCCGCTTTCACCGGCCGGAAAACTTCTCCTCACCCGGACACTGGTCTTGGGCATTGGGGTGTTTCTGCTTTTCTACGGGCTTTGGTATCAATTGCCCGGAAATGCCTGGGATTACCTGGCTGTGACCGGAAATATCTATCTGGCGAGTGTTTTCACTCTGCTGGTAGGCGGATTGTACTGGCCCAGGGCCAACGCGTATGGGGCGTATGCCGCGCTCATCCTCGGCGCCATCGGCCCGCTCACTTTTTTGGTCGTCAACGCTGTGGTCTCAAAATCGCATCAGATTGCTCCTGAGGTCGCGGGCGCTTCCTCCTTTGGGCTGGCCTTTTTGGGAATGTTTCTCGGTTCCTGGCTCACTTCTGACTCGGATAAAGTTGCGGCCAGCTCCGTTGCGTTATGAAAAACATCTTTATCCTTTTTTGGGCAGTCATGATTTTCAGCTCCATCGCGTGGTATGCCTTTCTCCTGTTTTACGTTGGCTTCAAAGGGGGACGCGAAATTGGCCGGATGACCAGAAAGCTCAAGCAGCAGAGCAGTCCTGGGCCGAAAGGGACTTCCGGACCATAAATGTTGTCCTGGTCAAATCTGGCTGTAGTGGGAAGCCGCTCTTCCGTCCCGATCCCGCCGTTCTCTCCCTCCTCGCTCCCGGAGGATTCTTGGTGTAGTTTGAATGCGATCAGCACGAAAAGAATCAAACGCTAAACAAAGCACAGGACCGTTATGAACTTGCGATTTTCCGTGGGCTTTTTGATTTTGGCCTCAGCCCTCGGTGGCGCAGGCGCAACGGCACAGCCGGCTCCAGGCGGGACGGCCTGGGCTTATACGTTGCTCACTGAAAGCACGTTGATTAATGATTGCCCTCCGTGTGGCCGCCCGACCATTCCCTTGCCGCTTCACGGCACGTTTATGCTGGCGTTGGTGGAGGAACATCCGCTTTTCAACCGGTATGAACTCCGGGATATCAACTTCGCCACCGAGGCAAACCCCGACGCCGCCTATCGCATCACCGGGAGCGGAACATTTCAAATCGGCGGGGAAGTGGCGCTCCAGCAAGAGATGGAACTGCATCTCTACGTGGACAACGGCCAGACCAACGAGTTTCTGTTCTTCACCAACTCAATCAAGACGCTGGACAAGGCTTGGCCGGTCATGGACATCAACGTGGATGAAACCCCTGGCTTTTTTGCCCGCGTGTACCGTCTTCATCTGATTGCTGCGCCCCAGAAGGAAATCGGGCCTTTGCAGGAAATATGGTTCTCCACTGCCAACGGCATGACCTCTGGCAACCGAACAAGCCCGTCCAATCGCATCGAAGCCGGCGACCTCATTTCCTACTCCGGACGAGTCGTGAAAACCGCCAGAGAACTCCTGCAAAACCTCCGCCTGAAAGCGGGCGCGGTTGAGCCGGGGATTGATGCCCTCGATATCGGCGCCGGCGGGGAAATCCTTTTCTCCCTCAATGAGGATGCCCAGAGTGAGACTCTCGGCCAAATCTATCACGGCGACCTGCTCTCCAATCGCGGACGAATCGTGAAAAGGAATGCCGATCTGATGCAGGACTTCGGATTGATGCCGATCGCGCCCGATGTCGGACTCGATGCGGTGCAAGTGAAGGACGATGGCGAGATTCTGTTTTCGATCACCACCAGCATTTTCTCCGAAAGGAAAGGCGTCTTTCTCTCGAAGGGCGACCTTCTTTCGGACAAAGGCGACATCATAAGAACCGGCCAACAGTTGCTGGCCCGATTTCATCCGGACGCCACCGGCGATGATTACGGTTTGGATGCCCTTTATGTGTGGCCCAGCGGGGAGATTTGGTTTTCCACCGAGATCGGTTTCAACGACACTCAAATCGGGCCGGTCATGGCGGGGGATTTATTGAGCGACCAGGGTCGTACCGTCCTTCGCAATCTGGACCTGGTGTCGGCCTTCGTCCCGCTGGAGGACCTGGCTGATTTCGGATTGGACGGGCTTTTCATCGTCACCGATTTGGCGGCTGCATCGACGGCTCCGAGTTTCACCGAGATTCGGCACGTCTCCTCCAATGGCGGCATCAATCTCCGCTGGGAAGGCGCTGGCCGGGTCTTCCAACTTGAGAAGGCAGAACATGCGGCCGGACCTTACTATTCGTGCAGTCCCATCGTCCCGGAGTTAAGCTGGATCGATCCCGGAGCAACACCAGCCGGGTCGAAATCGTTTTATCGCGTCCGGCAGTGGTGAGAGGTGAATAACCGCAGAAATCACAGTGCGGCCGCGGCCGCAATCGAATCGTGGTAGGGCGAGACCCCGTCGAGCCGCGACTTCCTGGCGGACGGGATTCCACGGCTCGACGGTGTTTCGCCCGCCTACCGTGAACCGGGCAGCCCCCGCGTCTCGCGGGTCTGGTGTGGCGATCTCGGCAGACAGGGAGTCTCGCCCTGCCGCGGAGGAGAAATTTTGCGCAGCCTGCGAAGACTTTCACGGATAGTAGTCAAAGAGGGGCAGGTGCCATTAACCTGGAAAAAGCAGTCTGAACCCGCGGAATACGCGAAACACGCGAAAGCAGAACAGGTTGGAGAAGAGAACCGATT
>CAYIIH010000071.1:0-26360 GCA_964363225.1 uncultured Verrucomicrobiota bacterium
GGCAAACGCGCCCTGCAGGGGAGCAAGACGCGGCGCATCGGGCCCAATTGCCCTGGCATTGTCACGCCCGGCGAAGGCCCCGACTCGCAGGGCGGCTGCCGCATTGGCATCGCCCCCGGCTATATCCACAAGCAAGGCCGTGTCGGCGTGGTCTCGCGCAGCGGCACGTTGACCTACGAGGCGGTCTGGCAACTGACCTGCCGGGGCGTCGGGCAATCCACCTGCGTCGGCATTGGCGGCGATCCCGTCAACGGCACCTCCCACCTCGATATCATCCGGATGTTTAACGATGACCCCGATACCCACGGCATCATCATGATCGGAGAGATTGGCGGATCGGCGGAGGAAGAAGCGGCCGCGTGGATCAAACAGAACTGCCGCAAGCCCGTGGCCGGCTTTATTGCCGGAACGACCGCTCCTCCGGGCCGCCGCATGGGCCACGCCGGAGCGATCATCAGCGGGGGCAAAGGAACAGCCGCAGCCAAAATTGCCGCCTTCAAAGAAGCCGGGATTGCCGTCGCCGCCACGCCATCTGTCATGGCCGACACGCTTTTGGAGCTGATGGCGTCACGGCAGGAGGGCTGGGCGGGCGCAAAAAGAGCCTGACGCTCAGTTGCGCCGTGACCTTCCGAGCCAGGACCTGGGCGCTGGGTTTGGCTGCAACGAGGAGTCCGAAGCTCGAAGAAGAAAGAAGGGCCTTTTTCGTCTTTTCTGCCCTTGCCAAGAGAACGCTTTCTCCGCAGAGTAACACGCCAGAAATCATTCGAAATAAAAACCAAGACGCATACATGACAAAGGCAGCAATCCTGGAAATCGAGGGTAAGACTCACGCTTTTCCAATATTCGAAGGGAGTGAAGGCGAGCAAGCTATCGACATCTCCACGCTCCGCAGCGCCACCGGCTGCATTACATTGGATGATGGCTATGGCAACACCGGTTCCTGTGTCAGCAACATCACCTTTATCGACGGCGAGAAGGGCATTCTGCGCTATCGCGGCTATCCCATTGAAGAACTGGCCGAGCACTCGACGTTCGTCGAGACGGCCTTTCTTCTCATTTACGACCATATGCCGAGCCGGGCCGAACTCCAGCGATTCTCCGATATGTTGACGGAAAATGAGAATCTGCACGAGGACATGAAGTTTCATTTTGAAGGGTTTCCTTCCACGGCCCATCCCATGGCCATTCTCTCCTCGATGATCAATGCCAGCAGTTGTTTTTATCCGGGGCTGATGCGCCGGGCCAATGCCGGCCGTTTTGAAGTGCATGCCGCCCGGTTGCTGTCCCAGGTGCGCACGATTGCGGCTTTTTCCTTCCGCAAATCCCGCGGCCAGCCGATCATTTATCCCAAACCGGCCTACAAGTTCTCGGCCAATTTGCTGCACATGATGTTCTCGCAGCCGTATCAGGATTACGAACTGAAGCCGGAAGTGGTCCGCGCGCTGGACTTGATCTTCCTGCTTCATGCCGACCACGAGCAGAACTGCTCCACGGCGACGGTGCGGATGGTGGCCTCCAGCCAGGCGAATCTGTTCGCCTGCGCGGCGGCAGGGGTTTGCGCCTTGTGGGGGCCGTTGCATGGGGGCGCCAACCAGGCGGTCATCGAAATGCTGGAACAAATTCACGAATCCGGCGACGACGGGTCGAGATTCATTGCCGCGGCCAAAGACAAGAACAGCGGCAAACGCCTGATGGGTTTCGGCCATCGCGTTTATAAGAATTACGATCCGCGCGCCAAGATTATTAAGAAGTCCTGTGATGACCTGCTGAACACGCTTAGTGTCAGCGACCCGTTGCTGGACATTGCCAAGCGCCTGGAAACAGCCGCGCTCAACGATCCCTATTTCATCGAGCGCAAACTCTATCCCAACGTCGATTTCTATAGCGGCATCATCATGCGGGCCATCGGCATACCCCCGGAAATGTTCACCGTCATCTTCGCCATTGGCCGCATGCCGGGATGGATCGCCAATTTCAAGGAAATCATGGATGACGCGAAAAGCCGCATCTACCGTCCCCGCCAGGTTTACGTGGGTCATACCCTCCGTCACGTCACCCCGCGGGAAACAGGCGGCGCTCGCCCGGCGAAATAGTCACGGCAGCATCCCCCTGCTCCGCGCCATCAGTTTGTCAATCTCTCCCGCTGTCACCTCCCGGAGCGAAAGCGCAAGAGTTTGTGTGCAGTTCTTGTGACAATTATGACAGAAACTGCACAAGGCACGGTGTTGAGACCGCCCAAGCCTGACCGAGCGCGTTCCCGTGTCGCGCGCCTGAAATTGATTCACTTTTTGAAAGCCAGCCTTCACTATCTGCCGGATGGGTTTGGTCGATTTTATTCTGAACTGCGCGGCGCTGTTGCTCTGGTTGCACTGGCGCGCGCTGGGATTTGTGCGCTCGACATCGACCGTGAGGGTTTCCCTCCTTTCCACGCTTAAGAAGGCCGAACCGGCGGGGAGGGGCCGCTGGGTTTACCTGACAGGCTTGCTGGCGTTGTTGGTTTTTCGCAGCTTTTTTTACAGCCAGATCGGCGCAGCCATGAACTGGATGCCGAGCCTGAACCTAGTGGCGATTCACCTTTCCTTTCGGAGCGATTTCTTGAGCCGCATGTTTCTTTTTTCAGGCCTGAGTTTCGGCCTGATGCTGGCGGGGTTTTATGCCTGGCTGCTGCTCCTCTCGGTCGCAAACCGGAAGGCGCCGGATAGTGAACCGTGGCAAAAGCTGGTCCGGCTGCAACTGGGGTGGCTGGAACGCTGGCCGGCGCTCCTTAAGTTCTTCATGCCGATGGCGGGCGGCGCGTTGCTGTGGTTTCTGGCCTCGCCCGGATTGGTCCGGCTTGGGATGCTTCCGCCCCCAGTTTCTCAATTTCACTTGGGAGAGCAGGCCATTGTGCTGGGAGGCGCCACCTTTCTCGTCTGGAGATTCCTCATCACTGGCATCCTCCTGCTCTACTTGATGAACAGCTACGTTTTCCTGGGAAACTTTCCCTTCTGGAGCTTTGTCAACCTCACTGCCCGGAACTTGCTTCGCCCCTTGAACTGGCTGCCGCTGCAAATAGGAAAGATGGACTTGGCGCCGCTGCTTGGAATGGCGCTGATCCATCTCCTGGCTGAAGCTGGCGCCTCCTGGCTGGCCATCCTCTACCAACGTCTGCCCTGGTAACTGATTTGTGAGTCTGCCCACTTATCTGCGCGCTCATGCGGACGGCGTCTATCTGGCGGTGAAAGTGCAACCGCGCGCCTCGAAGAACGAAATCGGGGAGCCGCTCGGCCATGAGTTGAAAGTCAAAGTCACCGCTCCGCCCGTGGACTCGGCGGCTAATGAAGCACTCTTGCGGTTCCTGGCGGACCAATTGAATTGCCCTCGCGGCGCGGTGGCACTAGTGCGGGGACAGACGTCACGGCATAAGGTGGTTTTTATTCGAGGGCTGACCGTGGCATGGGTGCAGCAGAAGTTTCTTCCTGAAACGTGACGCCAGCTCCTCGTCAGCCTCTTCAATCTGTCAGGGACTGCTCCGACTGTGCGGACACGGCTGGGCCTCATTCCATCGTGAAGGTGCCGCTCCCGTTATCATCAGGATCGCCACCGCCCGTGCTGGTGTAGGAGAGCGTGCCATTCGTGGAGGTGGCGAACGAGAGGAGCACCGTGGTGCGGCGGGTGCTGCCGGATTCGCTCAGGACCAACGTAGCCCTGTCGGCGCCGGTCTTGGTGTACGTAAAAGCGCCGGCGTCGCCAGGTTCGCCTCCGTCCGGCGGTATGTAGTATTGCGTTTGGGCAAAAGTGATTGGGAAGGAACCATTTCCGGTGATGGTCACCCGGATGATTCTCCCGGCAATGCTGGCCGGGGCCAGTCCGCCACCAGGCGAAGCTTGCTCGAATTTGAGAGTGATATTGCCGGAGTAGCCGTATCTGGAATCGACGGCAATCTGGTAGGTCGTGCCGGCGATAGCATTGAAAGTCAGTTCAAAACCTTGCGCGCCAGCCACCGGCGTTAAGCTGGCCAGGGAGTTTCCCGTGTACACCGCTACGATGGGATAAAACCGGGTGTCGGCGGCAGAGATGCGCACCGGGCCGGAAATGGGCGCCGTCCAACTCCACCAGACAGATCGCGTGCTGAAAAAGCCCGCGTGAAAAGGTTCGCCCATCTCCCGGCTGGCATCATCATTGGAGCCGCGCACGGTGGTGAAGCCTCCTCGAATGGTGAAGCGATCAGCAAAGCGATCGTTGGACGCCTGCCGGACCCGATAGAACCGCCGGGAACCTTCCAAGCTCAAGTTCACGCTGAAAACCAACGAATTGCTGGCGGCCACTTCGTCACTTAGGACTGTCCAGTTCTTGAAATCGACGGAAGACTCAAAGAAGTACCCCCATTCCGGGAGCGTATGCAGGCTCAGGAGAAGCTGTCCATTGAGTTGCCGCCCGGCCTGGCCGAAACTCGGCACCGCTTCCCAATGATGCTCACTCAGAAATTTTTCGACCTCAGCCTCTCGCAAACCAGTAATCAGACCCCCAAAAGTCGCATCGCGGAATGTTCCCAGGATGAACGAGTTCCCGTAAAAGCCCGGGAAAACGGAGCGCAACGAAGCGGAGCCCTCAAAATGGCGGGCAAGGTGAACCGTGTAATGCGGCTCGTGGGTGAGCACGACTGGACCGTTGAGCGAGTTCTTGAGGTCAGCCAGCGTCTGGCGGAATTTGAGTTCATCCTGGGCCATTTCCGGATCGTAATTGAACAGGCGAGTGATGTTGGTTGGCCGGCTGCGAATGAAAGTCGCAGCCTCGAAATACCGGTCCACCGCTTTCTGAAAGGCCTCTTTGGCCGCAGCCAGATCGTTGGTGGTGGCAAAGGCAAATAATTGCGGGTACTCCGCCAGGACCTGCTGCACCGTGGTCGCCCGATTCGTGGCCAGAGCCCGGAGGGCGGTTAATTGCGCGTCAAAATTCCACGAATGAATCGTGTAGCCGTAATACTCGGCCGCGTGCAGCATCGCCCTCAGCAACTGAATATCCCCGTAATCCACGGTCACACTGGCGAACGTGGTTTCATTGCTGCTCAAGTTCAGCAGGAAATTGGGGTTGATCACCTTCGCCAGATTGGCGGCCGCGCCGCTGATTTCAGGCAAAACCGTCGTGCGCAGCAAGCCGGCAAATTCATTGGCATTCACTCCCGGCGGGGCCAGGGGCGCTCCGTTGGTGTCTCGAGGAATGGAAGTGGACCAGTGATAAATGTCGCGGCGCTCGCGGCTGACTCCCCACCGGTCCAAAAAGGCATTCACCGCCGGCTGAGTGGGCAGGGCCAGCAAACGCGTGGCGGCGTAGAGCGCATGGGCGGTCTCGTGATTCGGCGCCGCCGCGACGGCAGCGGCAAAGCTGGCGTTGGCATTGGTCAGATCGCGCGCGGAAAGGTGAAAGCGGCCCGCCGCCACAAACGTATCGGCATTCTGACCGGAAACGCCAAGGCTGAGAATGGAAAAGAGAGTCAGAGAAAGAATCTTTGTTTTCATTGCGCATCACTGTCTTATGAGGGCTTCACAATTCAGTCAAACGAGCCATTCATCAAATGCTCGCGCCACAACGACTTCCAAGTGCTGCCGCAGATTTTTTTACCATCCCCTAAAAAAATTGCAATACTAACGAACAGCATCATGCCACCGAGAATTCAAGGTCTTTGTCCCCTTATCCAAGTATCTGACATGCCCGCGCACAGGCAGGCGGGTCCGCCTCGTTTGTCAGCGGCGGTCGGTGGCTGTCATGCACCCGGATCATTCGCTTTTCGCCGGCGAGCAGGCAAGGCCGCTCAATTCAACACCACGCCGCGCCGGATGTAGGTGGGCACATCCAGGTCTTCGCCGTGGTGGATGGTGGGCTCGCTTTTCTCGAAGCGGCCTTTGGAAACGATTTCCAGCGGCAACTGCCCTTGGCGCCAGCGCTGAACCGATTTCCGGGCGCGCCCTTTGGCGTGGCCTTGCTGGGCGAACAATTGCCGGGCTTTTTCCGGAGCCAAAGACGGCGGGGGCGCCACAAAGCGCGAAGGAGGCCGAGGCACAGGCGGCGCCTGAAAGAATTGGGTGTCGATCTCCGGTCCGGCCGCCTCGAAGGCCGCCTCTTCCTTCTCGCCGGCGGCCGGTTCAGGACCCATCGGCTCCTCCGGCTGGCCGCGGCGCGAAGCGACCACGGTGACGGCCAACCGATCGTGATAAGCCTCGTCAATCGCCGCCCCCATCACGAGATGGGAGGTCTGAGCCCGCGTATTGATTTGCTGCATGACTCGATTCACGTCGCCCATGGTCAGGTCCGGTCCGCCGACGATACTGACCAGAATCGCATCGGCGTCGGACAGGGCCTGTCCGTCATCCAACAAGGGGCTGCCCAGCAGTTTCTCCATCAGCTCCGCGGCGCGCCCTTCGCCTCGCGCTTCGGCCATGGCAAAGGAGCTTTCGGTGTGCCGCCCCCGCAAGACTGACGCGAGATCGGCGAAATCGACCTTCATGAGACCGGGCCGGGTGAGCATTTGCCAGATCCCGCGCACGCCCTGGGCCAGCAGATCATTGGTCACTTTAAAGGTCTCGATCAAGCTGGTGCTCTCGGCGAGGAGCTTGGCCACCTTCCGGTTGGGCAGGCAGATCACGCCATCGGCTGCGGCCTTCAATTGCTGCAAGCCGGCCTGCGCCTGCCGCTGGCGGCGCGGTCCCTCGAACTCAAAGGGCAACGTCACAATAGCCAGAACCAGCGCGCCGGATTCCTTGGCCACCCGAGCCAAAACCGGACTGACCCCTGTTCCCGTCCCGCCGCCCAAGCCAGCCGCGATGAAGACGAGGTCCGTCTCCCGGCAAAGCGCCGTCAAGCCGGCGATCTCTTCCTCCGCAGCCATCCGGCCCATTTCCGGATCGCCGCCCGTGCCCAGCCCGCGCAATTGTTTGTCGCCGAGCAGAAATTTCTCCGGAATGGCGGAGCCGGCCAGAACGCGCGCATTAGTATGGATGGCCGAGAAACTGAGTTCACCGAGATCGGACTTGGCCATCTGTTCGAGCATGGTGCCGCCGGCGCCGCCGACGCCGAAGACTTTTACGGTCAAACGTTTTGTGGCCGCCAGAGTGGAAACTTCGGTTGCAGGTGGCATAAGCTGCGGGTCGGTTGGATTCAGTCGCGCCGGAACAACTGGCTCAAGCTGGTTTTCACTTGAAACAGCGAGCTTCGGCCTTCGGAGCGCTTCTTGTGTTCAAAGGAGCCGAATTTGACCAGACCAATGCCGGTGGCGAATTCAGGCTGGTCCAGGGCTGACTTCAATCCGCTGATGGAGTTGGTTTTGCTGAGTGAGGCCGGCAATCCAAAAACTTGTTGGGCCAGCGTTTGCATCCCATTGATGCGCGCCCCGCCGCCGCAAAGGAAGACGCCTTCCCGCAAGTAATTGAGCAGCCCGGCCTGGTCCAGTTCCTGGGCGATGAGCTGAAAGATTTCCTCGAGCCGCAGCGACATGATGCGGCGCAAGTGTTCGAGGTTGATGGTCTTCTCGGGCAAACCCAGATCGCCGGTCAGGGTGATGGTTTTTCCTTTGACCGACTCCTCAATCAAGGCTGCGCCCTGTTCAATCTTCAGTTGTTCCGCCCGGCCCAAGGGAACTTTGAGGCCATAAGCCAGATCGTTTGAAACATGGTCTCCCCCCACCGCGAGCACGCCCGTATGCTTGATGATGCCGTCGGCATAGACCACGTACTCCGTGGTGCCGCTGCCGATATCAATGACGAGCGCGCCGAGCTCCTTCTGCTCGTTGGTGAGCAGGGCCAGGGATGAAGCCAGCCCGCTAAAGACAATATCGTCCACCTCCAACTGCATGCTTTTGACGGCGCGAATCGGATTCTGTAGCCGGTTAAAATTGCCATGCACGACGTGCACGTCCACCTCGACGCGCGCCCCAAACATCCCGACCGGATTGGAGATGCCATCCTGGCCATCGACCAGGAAATGCTGCCGGATGACGTGCACGACGCGGTTCTCGGCCGGCAGATTGATCGCTTTGGCATTCTTGAGCACGTCCTGGACATCTTCCTCGGTGATCTCCCGGTCACTGGACACGACCGGGTGGAAACCGCGGTTGTTGAAGCCGTGCAGGTGCGCGCCGGTGACGCCCAGGTACACGCTTTGGATTTCCACGTCCGCCATTTGCTCGGCTTCGACGATGGCGTGGCGGATGTCTTCGCCGGCCAGAGTGGCATTGATGATCTCACCTTTGCGCACGCCGCGGGACTTGGCCTGGCCCAGCCCGATGATACTCAGCCCGCCGGCTTCGTTCACCTCGCCGACGACGGCGCAGACTTTGGCGGTCCCAATGTCCAGACCAACGATGATGGAAGGGGAATCAAACATTTTTTTTCCGGTAAAGTGAGGGTTTGTTCAGTTTCGGTTTGACGGCCGGCACAGCGCTCGCTTCCAGCCAGCGGGCCGGGACGTAATTCGACACCGCCAAATCGAGCGTGCCGATGGCTTTGGCCATCATGGAGCCGAAGTCATGCACGGTTCGCCAGCGCCGCAACTGGCCGCCCAGATTGTCCATCGCAAGAATGACTTCGCTGCCCTGCGCCGTGGTGACGTGCATCGTCTGCGGCGACGAAAGGTCGATGCTCTTCAGATCGACCAGGCCCAGCATGGGGGAATGCTCGAAATCCGCCAGCAACCGGAGCGCGGCTTGAATCTGGGCCGACTCCACCGGCCGGCCGGGGCGCAATTCCGTGCCCTTGATCCCCGTCAGCGTCGGCAAGGCCATCATCGGATCGAGGGGGTCGTAGTTCTGCAACGGCAGCATGACGCAGCCCGCGCCGTCGAGGTAGCAAACACTGGGCTGAAATTGGCCGGCGGGCGCGGACTGCGCCTGGACGAGGTAAATCTGCGCGACCGGCTCGCGCTCGCTGATGCGCAGTTGGAGCGTGCGCGGCAGGATGCGCTGCACCGCCGCCGATTGAATCCAGGGCGCCAATTCGAGATCGCGTTTCACGCGCGCCAGGTCGAGGGCCAGCAGATTGTCGCCCGGCTTGACGCCGGCCCACTTCCGCAGTTGGTCGAATGACAGGACGCCGTCCGTTTCCACGTCGATGGTTTCAATGGCAAACGCTTCGTTTTTAAAAACGAACTCGTCGAGCGCCCAGGCCCCCGCCTGCCAGAGAAAGACGGCAACGGCGCAGAATCCCAGCGACGCTGCCAGGGCGGTAGTGGCCAGCCGCACACGCCAGGCACGCACGTGTTGGGAGCGCATTTTGACCTCCAGCACGCCCTCGCGCTCAAACCGCCGGTTCTTCGGTTTTCGTCTCCACCAGATCATAACAGTTCATTTTCGCGGAGCGCGCCGCAGGGCCAGGTCCACCATTTTCTGGCACAGCCCGGCATAGCTCAGGCCCGCCGCGGCCGCCGCTTTCGGGAGCAGGCTGGTTTCGGTCATGCCCGGCAGCGTGTTCACTTCCAGCACCACCGGCTCGGCCTTGGCTCGAACCATCACATCGACCCGCGCATAATCGCGTCCGCTGATGGCCGCAAAAGCACCCAGCGCCACGGTTTGCATGCGGGCCGTGGTGGCGGCATCGAAGGGCGCCGGGCAAAAATAATCCGTCGCTCCGCTGGTGTACTTGTTGTGGTAATCATACGCGCCGCGTTTTGGGCGGACCTCGACGACCGGCAAGGGCTGGCCATCCAGAATGCCGACGGTGGTTTCGCGTCCCTCGATCTTCTCTTCCATCACCACTTCGGCATCAAAACGAAACGCTTCCGCGAGGGCCTCCCGCCAATCCTCCACCCGCAGGACGAATTGCAGACCAACGCTCGACCCCTGGCGGGCAGGCTTGAGCACCACCGGCGGCTTCCAGCCCATTGGCCAACTGGCGGCAGGCGAATGCAAAACTTCAAAAGCCGGCGTCGGCACACCCGCTTCCAAACAGCGGCGCTTGGTGAGAATCTTGTTGAAAGCCAGCCGGCTCGCTTCCGAATCGCAACCGGTGTAGGGAAGCCCCAGGTTTTCAAGCTGCTGCTGCACGGTGCCGTCCTCGCCATAGGTGCCGTGCAACGCCAGAAAAACCACCTCGATCCCGGCCGGCAAACTCAACTCTCCGTGGCGCGGATCGACTTCGTGGACTTCATGGCCCAACGAGCGCAAAGCCTTGGCCACCGCCGCGCCGGACTTCAGCGACACCTCGCGCTCAGCCGATGGACCACCCAGCAGCACCGCAATGCGGAGTGCGGAATGCGGAATGCGGAGTGCGGGGTCCGCCCTGCGGGCTTGTGGCTGCTCCACCGCCGGCCCGCCCTTGGCAGTGTCAGCCTGGGTTGGCGCGTCGTTTTTCATTTTGCATTCCGCGTTCCGAAGGGCGGGTTTTCGCCGATGATTTCCACTTCAGTTTCGAGCTCGATCCCCCGAGTGGATTTTGCCCGCTGTTTGATGATGTCGATCAAGTTCAACACATCCAGGGCCGTGGCGGTGCCGGCATTCACAATAAAATTCGCGTGGACATCGGAGACAACGGCACCGCCGACGCGTGATCCTTTCAAGTCCAGTTCATCGATCAATTTGCCGGCGGGAATCGTTTTGGGATTCTTGAACGTGCAGCCGGCGCTCGGCTGGCTCGGCTGCGATTCCCACCGTTTCCTGCTGAATTGATCCATGCGCTGTCGGATGGCTTCTTTTTCGGCCAACTGGCCTTTCAGAACTGCGCTGAGGGCGATGTGATTCTTGAAGAGCGGACAGCCGCGGTACTCGACGTTCACTTCGCCGGCGTCGCGCTCGTGCGCTTGCCCGGCGAAATCCATGAAACGGATGCGCTCCACGACATCAAACAGCCAGGAACCCATGGCGCCGGCGTTCATGCGCATCGCCCCCCCGACGCTTCCCGGGATGCCTTCCAGAAACTCCAGCCCGGTCAGGCCCTGCCGGCGCGCCTCGACCGCCACCGTCTTCAACTTCGCTCCGGCACCGCAGTGCAACGTCTCCCCGATCACTTCAACCCGGCTGAAGCACGGGTGCGCCAGGCATATAACCACTCCGCGAACGCCCCCGTCTCGAATCAGCAGATTGGACCCGCGCCCGAGCATCACGAACGGCACGGCCTGGGCCGAGCAGAATTGCAGAACGGCAGCCAGATCGGCTTCCGAGGCTGGTTCGACGTAGAGGTCGGCTTTCCCGCCCACGCGCAAGGTGGTCCGTTTGGCCATCGGTTCGTCCCGGTGCAAAACGGTTGCGCGGGAAAGAATCTTCTCCAAAGCGGCAAAGGGATCGTTGGCCACGCAGGGCGGCGCGACGGCGGCAGACGAGAGTTGGTGCTGGCCAAGCCTGTGGCCGGGTTCCTCCCCCTGCGGCGATGCGGCGGTTTTTGAGCCTGTGCCGGCCAAGGGAAATGGCGTCTCGCGCTGGAGAGCGGCCAGGATGCGATCGGCAATCTGCTGGGCGGCGTTGGGGAAATGCCATTGCTGCAGAGCGCTGCTCATCGCGCCGCGCGCGGCGGAGTTCTCTGTCAGATCGACAATCCACTCGGTCAACTTTGCTGGCGTCGCCTCCTTTTGCTCGAGCAGCCGCGCGGCACCGGTTTCAGCCAGGGCGCCGGCGTTGTAGAACTGGTGATTGTCCGCCGCCGTCGGATACGGAATCAAGATGGCCGGCACTCGGACCGCCGCCAATTCGGCCAAGGAAGAAGCGCCGGCCCGGCTGACCGCCACCGTGGCTGCGCCCAGGGCTAATTCCATTTCCGTCAGGAACGGCTGTACAATCGCTTTGCGCTTTTGCGCCGCATAAGCGCCGCGGACTCTTTCGGTATCTTTGGGACCCGTCAGATGGAGGAATTGCAGGTTGGGACTTTGGGTGGAAAGAGCCGCCAGGCTTTGCAGGACCAGCTCGTTGATGCCGGCAGCGCCTTGACTGCCACCCATGACCAGCAACACGGGCCGGGCCGGGTCCAAGCCCAAAGCCATCCGGCACGCAGCGGAATCCAGTTGCTGGAACTGCTCGCGCACGGGCGTGCCGGTGACGAGGACGGACCGGTTTCTCAGCCGCCGGGCCGCCGAGGGAAAGCCGGCAAAAGCCAGATCGACCAGCGGCGCCAGCCAGCGATTGGCCCGGCCAGGAATCGAGTTGGCTTCATGGATGAAAGTGGCGGCGCCGGACAGCTTGCCGGCGAGGATGGGCGGCGCGCTGGTGAAACCACCCATGGCCAGGACGGCCTGCGGGCGCCGTCGTCGAATCAGTTGTCGCGCTGTTTGAAACGATTGCCAGCCGCCGCGCAGGAAGGCGCCCGCATGCCCGCGTTGCAGCGCCACCGCGGGCAGAGTGACCACGTCCATTTCGGCCGCGGATTTGATCCCTTGCTGGTCCACTTCCTTGTGCGAAACCAGCAAGACCACGTCGCAACCGCGCTGCCGGAGCGCCTCCGCCACGGCCAAGCCAGGGAAAAGATGCCCGCCCGTGCCACCACAAGCGATGGCGATCAAGAGGGGGTTTTTCTCGGATTGCATCAAGCGATTTCTGGTCTGCGGTGTTCGGGGGAATCGATGGCCTCCGGCGTTGGTTCTTCGGCCGGTTCCTCGACCTGGCGGGCGATGCTCATCAAGAGACCCACACAGACGAGCATGAGCAACAGATTGGACCCGCCATAACTGATGAACGGCAGGGGCAGGCCTTTATTAGGCAGCACGCTGGTCACCACGCCAATGTTAATGAACGCCTGCAGGCCGATCAGAAAGGTAATGCCCGTGCCCAGCAGCAGGCCAAAGGTATCGCGCGCGCGCCAGGCGATGCAGGCCCCGCAAATAACCAGGATCAAAAACGCCAGCACCACGGCCAGCGTAGCCACCAAGCCCAGTTCTTCGCCGATGATGGAAAAGATGAAATCGGTGTGATGCTCGGGCACAAAGCCGAGCTTTTGGCGGCCATTGCCCAGGCCCAATCCGGTCATCCCTCCGGCCCCGAGCGCGATCATGGCTTGCCAGGCCTGGTAGGCCGCTCCCGTTTTGTGTTCTTCCATGTTCCACCAGCCCAGGATGCGTTTGATCCGCATGGGGTCATTCCAGAGCGACCAAGCCAATCCGGCCAGCCCCACCAACGCGGGCGGCATCAGGCAACGCCAGCGCACGCCGGCCACCAGCAGCAGGATGCCGCTTACGGCGGCCAACAGAACGGCGGTGCCGCGGTCCGGTTCCACGAAGATCAATCCCACCACCAGGCAGATCAGCAAACCAGGAATTACCAAGCCGCGCCGGAACGTGGCCATCTGTCTCTGGTGCCGCTCGGCATAATGAGCCAGGACGATGATCAAAGCGAGTTTGGCGGGTTCCGAAGGTTGAAATAGAAACAAGCCGCAGTCAAACCAGCGCCGGGCGCCACCCCGCACGACGCCGATGCCGGGAATCAACACCAGCACGAGCGTGACCAGGGAAAGCACCAGCAACGGCCAGGCGAGTTTCTTGAGCCAGCGATAATCCATCAGCGCGGCGATGAAGCCGGCCCCGAGCCCGATGGCGCACCACGCCAGTTGCATGAGCAGGTAATGAGCGCCCTTTTGCACCATGCTCGAACTATAGAGCATCACCATGCCCAGCGACAAAAGCGCCGCCACGCAGACCATGAGAGTTGTCGTCACCAGTTTCATTGTGTCCAGGAACTGCAGAACATGGGCGTGCTTATCGAGTCGGAGTGCCCCCTACCCCTTCCCATGAACCTCGATTCAGGAACGCGGCCTTCAGGCTGCAGAACTACCGGCATTTCAACGCGCTGCAGCCTGAAGGCTGCGTTCCTATCGCCAATCCGGTTCCTGGTCCCAATGCGCGGTAAAAAGCCGTGGAGGCTTTCCGAGTTCATGGACTGCGAGCAGGTCCGAACGGACGACGGGGGGCACAGGCCTGGCGACGGACGCTGGGGTGAGGTCGCCCAGCGCTCATCGGCAAGGGGCATAAGCGGCCAGCGCATTATTTAGCGAGGCGACGGAGTCAGGTTGGTCGCCTGGGGCGAAGGAGCGCCGGCGGGGACACTGGGCGCCGCCGCTTTGGCGGCTGGAATGTTGAGCTTTTGCCCGACCAACAAACGGTCTGTCCTGAGGTTATTGGCGGCGCGAATCTCTTTGACGGTCGTGCCATACTGTTTGGCAATCTTGGTCAGCGTGTCGCCGCTGACGACGACATAGCTCCCTTCAGACGCGCTGCCTGGCGCCGGAGACGGCGTCGTGGCCAAAGGAATCTGCAACTTGGCGCCGACCTGCAATTTTGTGGGGTCCACTCCCGGATTGGCTTTGGAAATGGCGGCCATGGAAACGCCGTGGTCCTTGGCGATTTTGTAAAAGGAATCGCCTTTGGCCACGATGTATTCTTTGGCTTCGGCCGGTGCTTCCGGCGGCGGCGCGGTCGGGGTGGCCGCCGCGGTCACGGGCGGCTGGGTGGCACCGGGGGCCGGCGTGACCGGTTGCGCGGTGACGGCTTCCGGCGGCACATTCGTATAATAGTTGGTGTCCAGCGGCGGCAAGGTCAGCTTGTTGGTGGCCGCTGACGTTGTTTTGGGCACGTCACGTTTGCAGCCTTGCATCAGGAGCCCGCCGAAAAAGACGGCGTGGATGGCAACGATGGTGAAGACCGCGATGCGGACGTTGGATTTGCCCCGAGACAGAGGCTGCTGGAGCGTGCCTTGGGGAATGAGCGGGTTTGGAGTATTCATGGAATTGGGCGCTGCACGGCCTGTTAATTTGAGGTGTTTAATGGTTCATGGTTTTTCGCCTCGGGGTTTTTCCTCAAAAAACCCCGAAGCAAATGGTTTTTTCTTAAAACTCGTGCTGGACGGCATCGGTTTTCGGTTTTAGACGGCTACTACTAATAGAGCTTTGGGCGGCGGCACTACAATTAGTTGTTCGCGCCCACTGCTCGACTGCCTGTCGAAACAATTCTCCCCGGTGTTGGTAGTTTCGAAACATGTCAAAGCTCGAACAAGCCGGTGAAAGCAAAATCACGTCGCCGCTCACGGCATTTTCTGCCGCTATTTCAACTGCTTCTAGCAACGAATCCGCCGGAGTGCAAGGAGTAAAAAGACTCCAAGCGGCGCGGATTCTATCGCGCGTTTCTCCGATCAAAAAAGCCTGCTTGACCCGCTGGGCCAGAAGCGGTCCCAAGTCGTGGTATTCCAGCCCTTTATCCTTGCCTCCGGCAATCAGCCAAACGTTGGGTTCGCCCCCTTTTCCGGGAGGAATCGACAAGATCGCTTTCTGAAGAGCGTCCGGATTAGTGGCCTTGGAATCGTTGATAAACTTGACTCCGTTAATTTCAGCCACCAACTCGCAGCGATGCGGCGCGGGCGCGCAGGTCTTCAAGGCGTCAACTATTTGATCCAAGGGCAGGCGCAGGACTCTCCCCACCGCCAGGGCCGCCATCAGATTCTCGGCATTATGGGGGCCGCGCAATTGGCAATGGTCCATGTCCAGCAAAGGGCCGGTCCAATCCGGCAGCCGGCTGATGAGAAGGCCGCGGTCCAGGTAGATGTCCGCCCGCCGATTGTTCGCGCTGAAGGTGATGACCTTCGAGGGCACGGGCAGGTTCTGAGAGCGGATTTGCGCCAGGGCTTCACTCTGGACAATGGCCCAATCGAACAACTGTTGATTCAGGAAAAGCCGGGACGTGGCCCGCACGTAGGCGGCCAGGGTCGGGTAACGGTCCAAATGATCGGGCGTGATGTTGAGGAGGACAGCGACGGCGGGCCGGAAATAATCGATCGTTTCCAGTTGGTAGGAACTGACTTCCAACGTCAGGAAATCAAGGTCTTTGGTCCGTTCCGCCACGGCGCAGATGGGCAGGGCGCTGTGGCCGGCGGCGATGGTCTTGCGATTCGTGGCGGTCAGAATGCGCTCGACCAGCTCCACGGTGGTGGTTTTTCCGTTCGTTCCCGAAATGCCGATGCAGAGGCAGCAAGTCCGCCGAAAGCCGAGTTCCAGTTCACTCAGGACCGGAATGCCCCGCGCGGCCATGGTTTGGACGAGAACCGACGCGGCAGGAAGCCCGGTGCTTAGAACCGCAAAATCGAAAGCTTGCGGAGGCGCCGTGCGAACGCCGAGCTGCACATTCACGCCCAAGGCCTTTAATTCCTCCGCCTCAAGCCGCAATTCAGCCGTGCTGGCCTGGTCGATGCCCATCACGCCGGCGTCGCACCGCCGCAAGAGACGGCAGGCCGCCCGGCCTCTTTGGCCCAGTCCAATCACCAGCACTTTTTTGTCAGCCCATGTGTACATCAACAGCTTTCAAAACACGCGCCGCGAGCCGATGCCCTGCCCCACGGCCGGCTCGTGGTCTCCCCGTCCGCCTTCCGCGCCCGCATCCAGCATCCAGCATCCAGCATCGTTCGTCCGTGTCTCATCTTAGTTTGAGTGTGCTCAAGGCCACGACGGCGCAGAGCACACATAGAATGTAAAAACGCGTCACCACCTGTGATTCGTACCAGCCTTTTTTCTCGAAATGATGGTGCAGCGGGGCCATCAGGAAAATCCGTTCGCCCGTGCCCCGGCGCCGTTTCGTATATTTGAACCAGCCGGTTTGCATCAGGACCGAAACGGCCTCGAGCACGAAGACGCCTCCGGCAATAACCAGGATCAAGGGTTGGTGAATCAAGACGGCCATGATGCCCAACGCGCCACCCAACGCCAGCGAGCCTGTATCCCCCATAAACACCTGCGCCGGATGGCAATTGTACCAGAGGAATCCCAAACTCGCGCCCACCATGGCGGAACAAAAGACCGTCAGTTCACCTGCTCCCGGCACGTGCGGAACCTGCAGGTAAGCCGCAAACCGAGCGTGGCCGGCGATGTAGGTTAGAATGAGAAAGACCGACGCCACAATGAGCGTGCAACCAATGGCCAGCCCGTCCAAACCATCCGTCAGATTCACGGCATTCGAGCTGCCCACAATCGTCAGCACGGTCAGAATCAAACCGCATCCCACGGCTCCCGTCGCGACCGGGTATTTGTAGAACGGGACCATGATTTCCGTGACCAGTTTGCTGCGCGTCGGCAGGTTCAAAAGGTACCAAGCGATAAACAGCGCCAAGGCGGCTTGCACCAACAGTTTGACATGCGAGGCGGCGCCCCGGTGGTTTTGCTGCATGATCTTGGCATAGTCGTCATAGAATCCGAGTCCGGCCAGCACGACCAACGAGAGCAGCGTTAGGACAATCAGTTCATTCCATTGCGCCCACAACAGCGCCGACAGGTCCATGGCCAAGACAATCAGCACCCCGCCCATGGTCGGCGTCCCGCGTTTGTCCCGAAGGCGCGCGGCCAGGCCGCCGCCAGCCTCGGCCTTGTCCGCGTACTCCTGTCCAAATTTCAATTCTTTCAGCCAGGCAATGACCTTCGGCCCCATCCACCAGCTTAAGACCAACGCCGTAATGGCCGCTCCGGCACTGCGAAAAGTGATGTAGCGAAAGACGCGCAACGGCGAGAGATACGCTTCCCACTCCGTCTCGGCAGCCAGCGCCTGCAAATATTGGCTTAAATAATAAAACATTTTACGTTCGCAGCCGGCCCTCCTTCCCACAGGAAGCCCGGCCGCATCACCGACCTAACTTTTCACCGCCGGCGCCAAGGCCGCCGGCGCGCTGCTCCGCAACGCTTCCACCATCCGCTCCAGCCGCGAGGAGCGCGAGGCCTTCACCAGCACGAGGTCGCCCGCGGCCACGGAATCCCGCACCGCGCCGGCGGCGGCTTCCACCGCGGCAAAGGAGCGCGCATTTCTCAGCCCCGCTGCACGAGCGGCCTGTTCCATGACGGCAGCCATCTTGCCGATGGCGACCAGCTCATCGACGCCGGTCTCGGCCGCGTGCCGTCCGACTTCTGCGTGCACCACGAGGCTCTTCTCGCCCAGTTCGGCCATGTCACCCAAGATCGCGATGCGGCGTCCGCGGCAGGGCAGCTCGCGCAAGGTCTGCAACGCGGCCAGCATCGAATCGGCATTGGCGTTGTAGGCATCATCCAGCACGTGCATGTCGTTAAAATTTAAAAGTTGGAGACGCATTTTCTGGGGACGGCACTCGGCCAGGCCGCGCGTGATGTCCGCGCGGCCCAGGCCCAGTTCTCTCCCGACCGCGATGGCAAAAATGGCATTGGTCACTTGATGCTTTCCCAACAAACGGACGTGATATTCGCCGGCAAAATCGTGGTCCGGCGCGTCCACCCAAAAAGTGGTGCCGTTCTCATCCACTCGAGCGTCGCGTCCGCGCCAATCGTGGCCCGCCCGCTGGCCGACCCGCACAACATCGGCTCGAGTGCGACGGATGATCGTGTTCATTTCCGGGCTGTCGCCATTGACAAAGAGCCGGCCGTCGGCGGGCAACAACTCGCCCAGCCAGCCTTCTTCCTCGGCCACGCCGGCCAGGTCGCCAAAAAACTCCAAATGCTCCCCGCCGAGGCTGGTGACGAGGCCGTAGCGCGGCTGCACCAGGCGCACGAGCGGGGCCAATTCGCCGGGATGATTGGTGCCGACTTCCAGCACCGCTGCCTGGTGCGTTCGTTCAAGCTGCAACAACGTCAGCGGCACGCCGATGTCATTGTTGAAACTGGCGGCGCTGCGCAGCGTTTTCCATTTCTGTCCGAGCACGGCGGCGACCAATTCCTTGACCGTTGTTTTGCCGTTGGAGCCGCCCACGGCCACCATCGGCAGGGCAAAGTCCAAACGGTAACGGGCGGCGAGTAGGCCCAAAGCCAGCCGGGTGTCGCTCACGACGACCAGCGGTTTTCCGGGCGGCGCCTCCGAGCATTTGTTCTTCTGAATCAACGCCGCCGCCGCTCCCTTTTGGAACACGTCCTGCAAGAAATCGTGCCCGTCAAAGCGTTCTCCGGCCAGCGCGACAAACAGGTCTCCCGGCTGCGCCTCCCGCGAGTCTGCACAGACGCGGCGGATTTGCGCCGCCGCCGACCCGCCCAGGAGTTCGCCGCCGCAACTCTCAGCAACGTATGTCAAAGAACGAGGTTCCATGCCGGTTTATGCGGTGGGAAGCGCCGCGTTCATCGGGACGCCCATTCGAGTCCTTGCCAAGCATAGCCCAAGGTTTCCAAGGACTCCTGGGCATAAACGCGATCGTCAAAGGGCACGATCGTATCTTCAAATTCCTGGTAAGTTTCGTGCCCTTTGCCCGCAATCAAAACGCTATCGCCCGGTCGCGCCAGGCGGATGATCTTCTCGATGGCCTGGCGCCGGTCCAATTCAACCTGGTAACCGGCATTGCGCACGCTGCCGAAGCCTTCCTCGATCTGAGCGGCGATGCTGGCCGGCGATTCCCGGCGCGGATTGTCGCTGGTGATGAGGGTGAAGTCAGCCAGGGCGGCGGCGACCATCCCCATTTTCGGCCGTTGCCCCGTCTCGCGGCTGCCGCCACAACCGAAAGCCAGGAGCAAGCGCCCGGTCGTGATTTCACGGAGCGTCGTCAAGACATTCCGCAGGGCGACATCGGTGTGGGCATAATCCACAAACACATCAAAGGATCGGCCGGTAGAGATCCTTTCCAGCCGGCCTGGCACCGGCGGCATCGAGTGCAGCGCGGCGGCCATGTCCGCGGGCGGGAGGCGGAGCGCGGCGCCCGCGCCGATGGCGGCCAGAGCGTTGTAAATATTGTGACGGCCAATCAAAGGCAGGCTGCAGGAGAATTGCGCGCCGGGCATCTGGACCTCCATCCGGCTGCCGTCTTTGTCGAGGTGAATGTGGCTGGCGCGGATGGTGGCGCTCTCGCCCAAACCATAAGTCAATTTGACTTCGGCCTGGGTTTCGCGCCGGAAACGCTCGCCCAATTCGTCATCGATATTAATTACCGTGCAGGCGCGCTTGGAGCCGGGTGGCAAAGGCGTGCCGAGCTTTTTCTTGTCCTGAAAATAGCCTTCCCGGTTGACGTGGTACTCGAGATGGTCCCGGCTCAGGTTCGTAAAAATGGCCACGTCGAAGTCCACGCCGCACGTGCGCTGCTGCTCCAGAGCGTGCGAACTGACTTCCATGACACAAGCCTGGCAGCCCGCCCGGAGCATTTGGGCCATCATCTGCTGGATTTCCAGCGCCTCCGGCGTCGTGCGTTGGGCTGGAATCATGCGCTCGCCGATTTCATAGCGGATGGTGCCGATCAAGCCCGTTTTGATGCCGATCGCTTCCAGCATTTTTTTCACCAGGAAGCTGACCGTCGTTTTGCCATGGGTTCCAGCCACGCCAATGACCTTGAGCCGGGCGCTGGGATGATCATGGAAAGTGAGCGCGGTTTGGGCGAGCGCCTCCCGGGCGTTGGGCACTTCAATCTTGGTGGCACGTTGCCGGACCCAATCATTGTGCTCGCATATAACAGCTACGGCGCCGCGGTCAATGGCGCTGGCAATGTAATCATGGCCATCCACATTTTGTCCGGCCATGGCCACGAAAAGCATGCCGGGGCTGACGCGGCGTGAATCGTACGCGAGGCCGGTGATCTCGCGGTCCAACGGACCTTCGATCTTCTTCACGGCCAGCCGCTCGATTAACTGTTTGAGTCGCATGTCTGTCTTAAAATTGGCGTTGGCCGGCGGCGGCCTCGACTGCTCCTGTGATCTGGGCCGCGGCGACGGTTTCAGCCGGCCGAAATTGAGGGCGAATGGCCAGGTAATTGCCGGCCCGCTCGGCAATATTTCGAAAAACCGGCGCTGCGGTTTCGCCGCCGTAATAGCCGTGTTGCGGCTCGTCCAAGACCACCGAGATGCAGAGCTCGGGATCATCGGCCGGAAAGAAGCCGATGAAGGACGAAAAATATTTTCCCGTCTGGTAGCCGCCTGGCCCGGCTTTTTGCGCCGTGCCGGTTTTTCCAGCCACCATGTAATGATCCAGCCTGGCCCGAGTGCCGGTGCCGTTGGTGGCTACGGCGCTTTTTAGAGCCGTGACCATTTGTGTGGCTGCCGCTTCGCTGATGACCCGGCGCACTGGCTGCGGAGAATACTTGATGATCACCTGGCCTTGGTCGTCTTCCAATCGGTCCACCAGGACAGGCCGCATTAGCAGGCCGCCGTTGGCGATGGCGCACATGGCCATGGCCATTTGCAGGGGAGTCACCGCCACTTCGTGGCCCATCGGTATGCGCGAAATGGAGAGCTTGGTCCATTTCGGCAGCGGATGGACAATGCCGCTGATTTCTCCCAGCAGCGGAAGGCCTGTGCGCTGGCCAAAGCCAAAGTGGCGCATGTACTCGTAAAGATGCTCCGATCCCAGTTTAATGCCGATCTTGGCCGCGCCGATGTTGGAGGACTTGGTGATGATGTTCAGCACGGTCAGAAGGCCGTATGGGGCGTGGTCGCGCAGCAGCCGGCCCGCAAAATAAAAGTGGCCCCGTTCACAATCGAAAACATCCTCCAGCCCCACGGTCCGCTCGTTCAGCGCCGCCGAAACCACGACAATCTTAAACGTCGAACCGGGCTCCGCCAGGTCGCTGATGACGCGGTTGCGCCGATAATCGGCAGGCACCGCCCCGGGCTTGTTCGGATCGAAATTGGGCAGATTGGCCAAAGCCAGGATTTCACCGGTGCGCGGCCGCACCGCGACGGCCGTGGCGCTGATCGGAGTGTGTTTTTGCATCGCCACTGCCAGCTCGGATTCGACAATGTGCTGCAAACCGGCATCCAGCGTCAGCACCGCGTTCAGGCCGGAGCGCGGGGCGACATCCTGCTCGCGCAGCGAAACGATCTCGCGGCGGCGGCTGTCCGTTTCCGTCTGGCACCACCCCTGGACGCCGGTCAGAACCGAATTCAAGGTGAACTCGATCCCGTCACGGCCGATCGTGACCGGTACCCGGCCGTTTCTGGTCGCCTGTTCTTCCACCCCGACGTAGCCCAGAACGTGCGCCGCCAACGCTGCGTTGGGATAAACCCGCAACTGGTCCGACTCGACGAAGATGGCGCGCTGACGGAGGTAATGGTAAGAAGACTGCATTCGTTTCGGGAGCTTGCTTTCGTCCACGCCAAAGGAGATCTCCTTCATGGCATTGACAATGCGCTGCCAGTCCTCTTCCTCGATCTTGCGTTTCAGGACGACATACTTATCGACATTGGTCTGGCCCTTGTCATTGATCCAGGTCCGCAGGCGGAGACGCTCCGCCAGCTCGGACGGGCTCATTTTCAGAATGGGAGCGATGGCGCGGGCGACGGCGGCCTGGTTCGTTCCGATCAAAGTGGGGTCGGCGCAAACGGTCCGGACCCGCTTGCTGGTAGCGAGCAGGTTCCCGCGCGCGTCCAGGATATCCCCCCGGCGCGGTTCCCGCAGGAAGGTGCGCTGGGTGTTGTCGCGGGCGGCTTCGAGAAGCGTTTCATGGCGCAAGACCTGCAAATCATAAAGCCGATAGCCCAAGGCCGCCAAAGCCAGGACCAGCAATGACGTCAAGACCACCAACCTTCGATATTGTGCAGCCAAAGCCATAAATTAAACCGCTAATCTGCTGACCTGATCGGCCGGGCCAACCGGCGCATCCGCCGGCCGGACTGGAACCGCGACCGGCAAAATCACCTACCGCTGGGCTTGGAGCGTGGGGCGTTGGCCTGCCAGGAACCGCTGGCCAAGGCTGACGTCCGAGGCCGCGAACCCATCCGGCAACCGGACGATCTGCTCCGGCCGAGGCGCCGCGAGTCCCAGGTTCATCTTTTGAATCCGCTCATTGAGTTCGCGTGGCGAGCACAAGGAAGCCAAAGCCCGCTGCAATGCATCGTTGTGCCGGCGGAGCTCCTCCAGCCTGATTTCACTCTGTTTGATTTGCTGGCCGAGTTTGTAAATCTCGCTCTTTTGATAGACGTAACCCAATGCTGATCCGCCAATGACCAGACAGATCAAGAACGCTTTCAGGGTCGGCCCAAAGCGGACCGCCGCCGACTGGTTTCTTCTATTTCGTGCCATGCTAAATCTTCTCCATCACCCGCAACTGCGCGCTCCGCGCGCGCGGATTGCCGGCAGTCTCTTCAGCGCTGGGCTGGACCGCTTTGCGGTTCACCCACTTCAACCGGGGCGGACGCGGCCGTCGCAATTCTGGCACATCCACACCGTCCGGCGTGTCATAATCACGCTCCAGCTCCCGGCCAAATTCCTTCACGATCCGGTCTTCCAACGAATGGAATGAAATCACCGCCAGCCTTGCGCCCGGCTTCAAAATGGTCCAACTCGCTTTCAGGCCGGCGCGCAAAGCCGCTAACTCATCATTCACGGCCAGCCGCAGTGCCTGAAAGACCCGCGTGGCCGGATGGGCCTTGCGGCCGCCCCGCGGCGCCACCGTTTCCACCAACTCGGCCAGTTGGCGCGTGGTGGCAAATCGCCTGAGTTGGCGGCTGCGCTCGATGGCGAACGCCACCCGCCTGGCCTGAGGTTCTCCGCCCAACTCTCGGAACATGCGGGCGAGTTCACTCACGGCCGCCTCATTGACTAAATGAGCGGCAGTCAAGGGCTGATTGGGATTCATTCGCATATCCAACGGTCCATCCTGCTGAAAACTGAACCCGCGCTCGGCCATATCGAGCTGCGCAGAACTCACACCCAGGTCCAACACAACGCCGTCGCAACTCCCCGGCTCAATCCACTCGGCCAGTTCTGCAAAATTGCCTTGCCGGATTTCAAATTGCGCCCCAAAAACCGCCAAATGCTGCCGCGCTGCCTCGACCGCGGCGGGGTCCCGATCGCAGCCCCACAGACGGCCCTCGGGGGCGCTCTTCTCCAGAATGGCATAAGCATGCCCGCCGGCGCCAATGGTGCCATCCGCATACCGCCCGCCCGATCGGGGAGCAAGCGCGGCCATGACCTCTGCCAGCAACACCGGCTTGTGACTGAATGGGAACATTTTGAACGATCATTAGTCTATAGTTGCGGGCCGTCGTCTTCAAACAGCCGAGCCGTCAATCGTGACCACACCCGCTCAACCGCCGGCTTTAGGTCCGCACTCGGCGCCTCGGGAGCATTCCGGGCAGCCTGCCGCGCCGGCTGCACGCGCACGATTTTCAAATCAGTGTCATTCAAGTCGTTGCGCATGACCTTCACCTGCTCCAACGAAAGCTCGCATTGCACCAAAGCCCGGGCGGCTCTGCCCGAAGGCCGCGCTCCAAAGATTTTCCAGGCGGGTTTCCCTGCGGTCGGCGCCGCTTCGGCAGCAGGCGAATGAACCTCAGAAACAGCAATGGCTCGCGCGCCGCCGCACTTTTGGGGAGATTGAGCTTTAGCCACGTTTGCCGGCGGGTTAGAGGCGGCCTTTTTATGGAAAAGCGGCTCGGCGCTCAGCGGACTTTTTTCCTGCATCGGCGCCGGCATGAGTGAGACCGGCCTCCCCACCGGCGCAAATTTCGGCAAGAACTTCTGCTCGCAAAGTTTATAGCGGTGGGGTTGAGTTTTCATGCCCAGAAAACTGTGACCGACAGCCAGCAGATTCATCAGGCTCATGGCAGTTAAATGAGGTTAAAGGCTTCGGACGATAACGAATCGTCCTGTTCGGAAGCAGCGGCATGCCGTTCAGGACTCCAAATCTCAAAGCGATCGACAGACCCGACCAATACGGCTTCAGCTTCAATGCCGGCGGCCTTCGCCATCGCCTCCGGCAGACAGATTCGGCCTACCTTGTCCAAAACAACGGTATCTGATTTGCCACCCAGCAACCGGCGCAACGCTTGCGCTTTGGAATCCGAGTAAGGCATGGCCTTCAGCTTTTGCACCAGATCATTCATGACGGGAGGCGGGAACACGGCCAGAAAGGCTTCCTTCTGCACCCCTTTGGGCCATGGAATGAGCGTGAAACGCACCTCGGGCGAGGCTGGACGCCACTTGGCGGGGATTTGCAGCCGGCGCTTCTCATCGACACCGTGGCGATAGGTCCAGTTGTAGATCGGCTCATTGTTATCGGTTGTTGACATAATGCCGTGCCGTTTGGAAAATGGATTTTACTCCATTTTGCCCCACAACATAATACTTTTTACCCATCTTGCCCCACAAGGTCAACAAAATATCGCTCCGAATTGTTCACCTGTTTTTCACCGCCAATTAACCGGTTGTTCGCCGGCCTCTCTCTCTTAACGCCGGCCTTCAGTAAATTCAAGGTTTGTTTGTGACTTTTTGTTCGGCTTCGGCTGAAAACTAGCTTATATAACAGTGGTTCTGACATAGGGATATGCAGACGAAAGATTTCGATTACGACCTGCCAAAGGAACGGATCGCGCAATGGCCAACTCCGGAGCGTGAGCAGTCGCGTTTGTTGGTTATTCACCGTTCTGACGGGCGCATTGTTCATCGCCAATTCCCGGATTTGGTGGACTACCTGCACCGTGGGGACGCCCTTGTTCTCAATGATTCCCGCGTCATTCCAGCACGGTTGCGAGGTTATAAGCCCAAGAGCGGCGGCTTGGTGGAGGTTTTGTTATTGGAGGAAAACGGCCTGAATGACTGGTGGGTGATGCTGCGCCCTGGCAAAAGGGTTAGGGCTGGCACGAAAATCATTTTCCGCAACGCCGCCGAAGAATCGCCGGCTGTCCATGCCGTGGTTCGGGAAAAAAACAGTGAAGGCCATTGCCGTTTGGAATTCTCCGGCCTGCGCGACATTTCGGACGATTTGGCAAGCCTTGGCGAAGTGCCGTTGCCGCCCTACATCGAACGAATTCCCGGCACGGGAAACGTCAACGATCAGGAACGTTATCAAACCGTTTATGCTCAGGCTCCTGGATCAGTCGCGGCTCCAACCGCCGGCCTTCATTTTACCCACGAGATGCTCGGGAGAATCCGCAGCCGGGGAATTCGCATCTGCCCGGTCACGCTCCATGTCGGCTTGGGCACCTTTGCTCCGGTGAAAGCGGCGAAGCTGGAAGAGCATGCCATGCATGAAGAACGTTACGAAATCAGCGCCGAAACTGCGCAGGCAGTGAATGAAACAAAAACCGCCGGCGGGCGCGTGCTGGCGGTCGGCACCACGGCCGTCCGGGTTTTGGAAACGGTGGCTCAGTCGCACGATGGCCAATTGGCCGAAAGCGCGGGGCGGACCCGGATATTCATTTATCCTCCTTACGACTTCAAGGTGGCGGATGCATTGCTGACCAACTTTCATTTGCCTCAGTCCACGCTGCTCATGCTGGTCAGCGCTTTTGCCTCGCCCAAAGAATTGCGGGGTCGGGAAATGATCTTATCGGCCTACCGGGAGGCGATCCGCGAGCGCTATCGATTCTTCAGCTACGGCGACGCCATGTTGATTTTATGAGCCGAAAGCTTCCTTTTGTCTTCATCAACATGGCGATGACGGCGGACGGCAAAATCGCCACGGCCAATCGCGCTCTGTCCAGCTTTGGCAGCCAACGTGACTTCGATCATTTGCTCGAATTGCGATCCGACGCCGATGCGGTCATGGCGGGCGCGAGAACGGTGGATTC
>CAYIIH010000072.1:0-17412 GCA_964363225.1 uncultured Verrucomicrobiota bacterium
CTCAAATCTCACCGCCCGCTGGCGTCGGCAATGTCAAAATGAGAATTGCTGCAATGCGCATGGACGCCTGCGCTCCCCCTGCCTGGTAACGGCTCGGTGAAGCGCGGCTTGATTATCTTTATTGGACTATGCACCCCACTCTCTCTCTCTCTCTCTGCGGTACAGCAACGAAACTTTGATGCATATGCATCAAAGTTTCGTCTGGTCCGAAGCGCTGCTGTGGCTGGCGGGAGGCCGAGAGGAATCAGGCACATAGCCCCACACCCTTATTCACCTTGTGGCCGGCGGTCTGGCCGTTCCGGTTCCGGCTGGCGCGGCTTGTCAGGCTGACGTTGGCGTTCTCGCACCCCTGGCGGTGGCAGGGGAGGACTCTGAGGTTCTGCTTGGCATACGCCGGTGCCATGACAACACGGACATGGCCGGCCTAGCTCGCCGCGTGGCGGTCGGGCTTGCGGACGCTCAAAACCACCGCTGCCGAAACGCGGACCGCGGAACTGCCGCGGCTGAAAATCCCCCTCACGCCCGATGCGTGCAGGCGGAGGAGGGCCTTGAAAGCCTCTTCCTCCCCAAGCCGGAGGTCCGAAAGGAGGCTGCGGAGAATCCTCACCTTGGAACGGCTGACCTCGGAACTCAGGGCGATGCAGACCGCGGCCTTGAGGCGGAGGTTCCTGCGGACGTGGCATGAGCGGCTGGCGGAGATTCTCAGGCTGGAGATTTTGACGTCGTGGCATGGGGCCTTGCTCTTCTCTATCCTGCATAAAGGGAGGCCGCGCGGGTGGACCCTGAAATTCGCCGCCCTGTTGACGCCGCTGACGCAGCCCGGCTCCTGGACGTTCATCCTCTGATCCTGGCATAGGACCACGCTGGAACTCTCTCTGGCGCAATTGTTGGCGTTGCGGACCTGGTCCTCGTTCAGCCCTCTCCTGCCATTGGGGAGGTCCGGGGGGCTGAGGTCGAAAGTCGCCCTCATCCCGCTGGGGTTGTTTTTGTTGTTGTTGGGGAGGTGGGCCGTCCGGTCGTTCTTTATCCGGGGCGTCCTGAGCGCAAACCGGCACACTCAGGAGGAGAACTCCCAAGGCGCCGAACGCAGCAAGTTTGATCGAATTTTTCATAATGTTCATTGCTTTACTACGGTTGTTTTTCGGCCTCAGGCAAGTCTTTCAGCGCGGGGCCAAGTTATGAAACGGAAAGCCGCGCCGGTTGGGGACAGGCAAAATTGAGAATTCTGCTGTTTGGCCGCGGGCTTCGGCCTTCGGGCCTTGGAGCAGCTCTGTCGCGGACAGGCCGCAGCCATCTTCCTCCTTGCCCGGCAGAGTGCCAGATGTCTCCGGCGCAACCTTTCATACGTTTACACCTTTAAGCTTTAGGCAAATGCTGCTAAAACGCAAACGCTAACGATGGATACTGTTGCCATAGACGGGCTGCTGGATCGCCTGCGCCGGGGAGATCAGCAAGCCTTGGCGGAATTGTTCGCGCTCTATCGAGAGCAATTGAAGCGCATGGTCGATCTCCGGCTGGACCATCGTCTGGCCGGTCGGGTGTCCGCGTCGGACGTTTTGCAGGACGGTTACATCGACGCCCTCAAGCGGCTGCAGCACTACTTCGACAAACCGAACATGCCCTTTCACGTCTGGCTGCGGCTGATCATCGGCCAGCGCCTGGTCGAGGTGCATCGCCAGCACTTGGGCGCGCAAATGCGGGATGCCGGCCAGGAAGTGTCGATGGACCACGGCTTGACGGCGGCGAGTTCCCTTTGCCTGGCCGCTCGTCTGGCTGGGTCTCTGCCCTCGCCCAGCCAGGCGGCCATCCGTGCCGAGAGACTGGCGCAACTGGAGAAAGCGCTCGACGTGATGGACCCGATCGACCGCGAGGTCCTGGCACTGCGGCATTTTGAGGAATTGAACAACAATGAAGTCGCGGAAATCCTCGGCATCCAAAAGTCAGCCGCCAGCAAGCGCTATGTTCGCGCCTTGGCCCGCCTCAAGGAAATCCTCTCCCAATGGCCGGGTTTTCTCGAAACGAACTGTCGGTAAATTGCTTCAAGCCCTTCTATGCCTGATTTGACACCAGAACGTGATCCGATCGATCTGCTGGCTGAGGAATTTGCCGCGCGTTGCCGCCGAGGCGAGGAGCCTTCCGTGAGCGAATACGCGCAAAAGTATCCCGAGTTAGCCGGACAGATTCACGATTTGCTCCCGCCTGTGGCGATGATGGAAGCATTGAAACGCGAGAAGAAAGAGGCTCGAAGCGCCGCGTCACCGATCCCGGAGCAACTGGGAGATTTCCACATCCTGCGTGAACTTGGCCGGGGCGGGATGGGCATCGTCTATGAGGCCAGGCAAAAGTCGCTGGAACGCCGCGTCGCTCTGAAGGTGCTGCCGAAGCATTCGTTGCTGGACCCGAAAAAGTTGCAGCGCTTTCAGCGGGAAGCGCAAGCCGCTGCCCGGCTGCACCATACCAACATCGTTCCGGTCTTTGGCGTGGGAGAGGAGGAAGGACTTCATTTCATCGTCATGCAGTTTATTGACGGGCGCGGCTTGAATGAAGTCGTGGCCGATTTGAAACGGCAAAGAGCGGGGCTGCCATCCTCAAGCCTGAGTTCTACACCAGCCCCTGCCCAAGCTGCGGGCATTTTTTCTGCCGACCCGGCTTTTGGCGGTGTTCAGGACGAAGCGGCCGCGAAATCGCAGCCGGATTTTTTTGCCGGCGGGCCGCCGGCGTCCGGCTACTGGAAACGCGTGGCCGCGATTGGCATCCAGGTGGCGGAATCGCTCCATTATGCTCACCAGCACGGCACGCTGCATCGGGACATCAAACCGGCCAACCTTCTTCTGGACCAGGAAGGGACGGTTTGGGTGAGCGATTTCGGATTGGCCAAACTGGCCGAGCACGAAGACCTCACTCACACCGGCGACATCGTCGGCACATTACGGTATCTGGCTCCGGAATGCTTTCAGGGACCCGCCGACGTGCGCAGCGACATTTACAGCCTGGGATTAACGCTCTACGAACTGCTCACGCTGGAATCACCCTACAACGCCTCCAGCACCGCCAAATTGCTTCAGCAACTGAGCGAAAGCCAGCCGGCGAAACCGCGCAAGCTGATTCCTCAGATTCCTCGCGACTTGGAAACAATCGTTCTCAAAGCCATGGCGCGCGAGCCGGATCATCGCTACCCAACAGCGGTCGAACTGGCCGCAGACCTGAAATCGTTTTTGGAGGACCGCCCCATCAAGGCGCGCCCGATCACCGTCCCCGAGCGTCTCTGGCGCTGGAGCCGGCGCAACCGGGCGCTGGCCGGCCTGGCCCTCACGGCCGTGGCGTCCCTGCTGATCGCGGCGGTGACCGGCTGGGTCGGTTACGTCAAGACAACCGAGGCCTTGGCGGAAGCCAAGGCAGCGACAGGCCGCGCGGAAAGCAATGTGCAATTGTCGCTGCAGGCCTTCGAGGAAATCTTTGACAACGTGGCGCCGGTGGAAGTGGCGCCTCCTTTCGGACCCTGGCGCGGCCTGGGTCGCGGAGTTCTGGCCCGACGTGGAGTGCCGGGCGGCGCGGTGGGACCCGGCGGACCCGGAGGTCCCGGTGGGCCGGGCGGTCCAGGTCCAGGAGATGCCGTTGGTCCCGGGGGTCCAGGCGGGGGTGGCGGACCGGGTCCGCAGGCTCTTCAGTCCGAGGAAAATGCGGAGCTGCTGGCCAGCATTCTGCAATTTTACGAGCGGTTTGCCGAACAGAATGACACTCATTCCAAGCTGCAAATGGAAGCGGCCAAGGCCTACCGCCGGGTCGGCGATCTTCATCAACGGCTCGGCCAATCAGACAAGGCGGAAGCTGCTTTCGATCGCGCCGCCGTCATCTACCGGAAGCTGGCTGCCGCTTCCCCTGCTGCGCCAGAATTCCGCTACGAATTGGCGGAGACACTCTCGAGGACGGACGCTCGATCGATGAGGCAGCCGCCGCGCGAGAATCTGGAACAACAGTTCCGAAGCGCGCTGGAGATTGCCCGGCAACTCGTCGCGGATTTTCCGTCGGCTCCGGAGCACACGGCGTTGCTGGCCCGAATCCAGAGCAAGCTCGGCTTGCTCCTGGAAAACAGGGGCCGGCTGCAGGATGCGGAGGAGATGTATCGGCAGGCCGTCGCGCTGCTGCAAGGTCTCAGCCGGCGATTCCCCGGGGACCCGATGCACATCCTGCCTTTGTCCGGCGCGCGCCACTCATTGGCGAACCTTTTGTTGCGGCAGAATCAACTGGCGGAAGCGCGGTCGCTGCTCGAAGAGTCCATTGCCGAGGCGAAGGGATTCGTGCAGCGGAATCCGGGACTAGGCCGAATGATCTATTCGATGCTGACCGCGCAGTACAATAGTCTGGCGGAGATTTTGACGAGGATGGGGGAAGCGGACCTGGCAGCCGAAGCCACCCGCAAAGCGGCGGAGATGGGGCAGGCCTTTCCGCCAGGCCGCTTCGGGCCGCAGGGGGAGCCTCCGGATGGCCGGCCGCTCAAACCCGGCAGAATGGAACGAAGACCTGGTCCGTGATTTTCGATAGGAGCGCGGGCATCCTTGCCTGCGCGCGCGGCAAGCGGTTGGCAGCAACCGAGTTTTGCGAAGACCTCCCGCTTCAGGTGTCCCTCGCCCATTAGTAAGTTGTCTTGCCTATTGGGAACCGACTCGAGTGGAGCGCAACGACGGCGCGTTCACGAACACGCAGGCATGGATGCCCGCGCTCCGTCTGCGTGGAGGCGGCTTTTCCTTGTTCATCAGCCTGTGCACAACGTAGATTGATGAGCGATGACGAACAAATTTGCCACTCGCGTGGCTGCAATTTGCGGCTTGTTGGCGGTAGGACTGGGCGCTTTTGGCGCTCACGGCCTGAAGAGCACCTTGATGCGGAACGACACGCTGGACACCTGGGAGAAAGCGGTGTTCTACCACTTTATCCACACGGTGATGCTCTTCCTTTTGGCTGGGCGCAATCCGTTACCGCGCGGACCTTGGCTGTGCTTTTTACTTGGGATCGTGATTTTTTCGGGAACTCTCTATTTGCTGGCCGTGACGAACCTGCGCTGGCTCGGAGCGATTACTCCCCTGGGCGGACTCAGCTTCATGGCCGGGTGGCTTTGGCTGGCCCTGGCACCTGACCTGGGAAGAGAATCAAGGCGCTGAAGGCGGGCGCGCCGCCGCCTGGTCGATCTCGGCCAGTTTGAACCGGACACTGACGATGTACGGTTGCTCTCCCGGCGTCCAGTGGCCGTAAGTCGTCGTGACAAACGTGCCATCAGGAAGCAGTTCCACTCCCGGATAGGCACAGTCAGTGCCTTTATGGTTTTTCATCAGCCGCACGCGGCATTGGCCTTCGCGGCCCTGGACAATATCTTCGTAAGTGCCAACCCAGCCGGCCCAATCACCGCGCGTGGAACTATCATGAGCCATGTCGCGGAACGAAAGGAAGAGCCGGCCATCGGGCGCATACTTGCCCGTATGCCGGTCGCCGGTCAGCGCGCCGGGCAATTCGCGTGGCTCCGTCCAGGTCCGGCCTTCGTCCATCGAGAAGATGACGTGCGAATTCCGGGTCCGGCTGTTTTCCCGCAGCAGAACGGCGATTTGTTTTCCATCTGGCGAACGAATCCAGCCGGGTTCGCACAAATGAATGCGAGACTCTTTAAGGATGACTTCCGGCCGGCTCCAAGTCAGGCCGCCATCTTGCGACGCGGTTTTGTACAAGGTGAAAACGACCGGCTTGGTTTGCTGGTTTTGGCGGTTGAAAAAGCGCCCGTCATCGTGAAACATGGCCAGGTACTCGCCGGACTTGAGCCGCTCGACGCAGCCCATGGTGACAATCCCGCCCCAATCGCCGACCGGCTTAAGCGGCGTCCACGCCTGGCCGTCATCTTCGGACACGGCCATGCGCACAGGGTACAAGCCGGAAAACAGGATCAGCCGTTTCACACCTTGCGGATCGATCACACGATGAATCGTCGGCACTTCCAGCGAGGTCGCCCAGTTCTCCGGCACCGGCAACCGTTCCGACCAGGTCAAACCGCCGTCGCGGCTGCGTTTCATGACAATCGCGCCGCGTCCATGTCCTTTGGGATACACGGCGATCAGGGTCTTGTTATCCTCCAGGAGCACGGTGGTAACGTGGCCAAGGTATTGGCCTGGCTCGCGATCAACAATCACTTGGCGCTCTGGCTGCGCCGCCAGGTCGATCAGCGGAATGCTGTAGCCGCGGGGCATCGGTTTTGGCGCTCCGACCGATGATTCAGCCCGGTCCGCCGGCCGTTGTGTTGCGGCAACGGTGGTCAACAGTGCAAGTCCAAGGGCAGCGTGCCGCAAAATGTTTTTGTGACCAGTCACTTTCATGTCGGGCGAGAGTTGATGGCGAATTCTGATGCATCCGTTTGTCGAAAGCAAGGCGGCAGCAGCCGCGCTTGTCGCGCACGGCTGAATCCTGTATGGAAGCAGCCATGGCGCTGGCCGATGATAAACTCAGATTCAAGCCGTCGCCTATGCATGGAATCGTTCAATTACGGATACGACTTGGAAGCGTTCCGGGAATACCCGTGCCATTGCGGCTCTGCCGAGTGCGCCGGCTTTATCCTCGCGGAAGAATTCTTTCCCCTCGTTCGCGCTTGACCCCGCATCAGCGGCGGTATGGAATCGGTTCATGATCCATAAAGGGAGATCGACTTGCAGGATGTCAACCCGCGTCCCATCAGCCCGGACCGGCCCGTGAACGGCCTCATGGGTTGTTTTTCGGGCGATAGCAAATATCTGCTGGCCATGGCTTGGGACCGGACGCAGGAACTGTTTCAAGGGGTGATCGTCTGCCTGCATAACGATCCGCACGTGGGCGGGTTAAAAGCCGGCGAAACCAAGAAATTGCGGGGCAAAGTTTATTTCCTCAAGAACGATCCGGCGAACTTGCTGGAGCGGTATCACCGCGATTTTCCGTCCCGGCAGGGCGGCTCCCTCAACCAGCCCGGTCCAGACGATCGCGCACGGCTTTGAGCAGTTTTTGCGGCGAGTAAGGCTTCTGCAGGAAGTCGAAGCCCTCGCGCAGGGCCAAGTCCTGGCCGGCAATCTCAGCGCTGTAGCCGCTGGTGTAGAGGACTTTGAGCTGGGGCTTTTCCGACTGCAATTTTTCGGCTAATTCCAGCCCGCTCATGCCTTGCGGCATGACCAGGTCGGTCAGCAGCAGGTCAATTTCAGCCTGATGCTCGCGCCAGACCTTTTTGCGGCCGCGACGCCCGAAGCAGCCTCCAGCACCTGATACCCTTGGCGCTCCAGCAGGCTCAGCAACAACACGCGCACGGCCAGTTCATCTTCCACGACCAAAATGGTTTCGGTTCCGCCACGCACCGGCTTGGGCGCAGGCGCTTCATCGCCGGCTTCCCCGGTTTCTCTCGCGCTCGGCAGGAAGATTTGGAAGATGGCGCCTTTGTCCACTTCGCTGACGACCCGAATCCAGCCGCCATGCTGTTTGACGATGCCATAGACGGTGGCCAATCCCAAACCGGTGCCTTTGCCGACGTCTTTGGTGGTAAAAAAAGGCTCAAAGATGTGGGACAAAGCCTCCGGCGCTATACCGCAGCCGGAATCACTGACACTCAGGCAAACCGCCTGGCCGGTGGTGGCCTCGGGATTCTGCCGGGCCTGCGCTTCATCAATCGTCACGGCCGAGGTGGCGATCGTCAGCTTGCCCCCTTTGGGCATGGCATCGCGGGCGTTCAGGACGAGGTTCAAAAGAATTTGTTCCATCATGCCTTGATCGGCTTTGATCCGGGGCAAAGTCGAAGCATACTGTACCTCCAGGGCCACGTCTTCTCCCAAAACGCGCCGCAGCATTTTAGTCATCCCGCTCACGACTTCGCCCAAGTCCAGAGTCTTCAATTGGAGCATCTGTCTGCGGCTAAACATGAGCAGTTGGCGGGTCAGGTTGGCGGCCCGCTGCGCCGCCAGGGAAATCTGCTGGGCGCAATCCGTCGGAATCTCAGGCAGATTCTCGGACAGCAAGAGGGAAGCATTCCCCTGAATGATGGTCAGGATATTGTTAAAATCGTGCGCAATGCCGCCAGCGAGCTGGCCGACCGACTCCATTTTTTGCGCCTGCCGCAGTTGCCCCTCCAAACTCAGCCGGTCGGCAATGTCGCGCACCATCGTGATGGTGTAGGTTTTGCCGGCAATCGTCGCGGTGGAAACAGCGGCCTCCAGATCTACCAAGGTTCCGTCCTGGCGGCGGCCCTTGAATTCATACGTGGACGGCGCCGATTCCCCGCGTGCGCGCTGCCGGCCCCATTCCAGTTGCCGTGCGCCGTCTTTGGGAGAGTGCATGGCGGAGATAGGCTGGCCGATCAGCTCGGCCGGGCCGGCATATCGGTAGAGCCGGGCAAAGGAGTCGTTCACATAGACAATCTGTTCGTTGGCCTCCACCACAATGCCGTCGCGCGAGGCGCCCAGGATGGCGGACAACCATTCCTGGCTTTGCTTCAGGGTGATCTCCGCCTGCTTCCATTCCGTGATATCCAGGATGACGCCATCCAGGCAGAGCAGCTTTCCCTCCTGGTCAAAAACGCCCTGGCCCTTTTCATGAACCCAGCGGATGCGTTGATCCGCGCGAACCAGGCGGTACTGCGCTTCATACGGCTGCCGCAAGGCCAGCTTTTCCACGAGGTTATTCTGGACTGCCGCCAGGTTCTGCGGATGAATGATGCTGCTGTACGTTCGAACCTGGTTAGCGACAAAGTCACGAGCCGGATATCCCGAGATATCCGCAATGACGTCGCTGATGAATTCCACGCTCCAATCGGGCGGGGGGCGGAGCCGATAGACGGCGCCGGGGATATTGGAAATCAATGTTCGCAAGCGCTCCTCGCCGGCTCGCGAGGTTTCCTCCGCGCGGATGCGCTCCAAGGCTCCGCCGCAATGATCGGCCAGCGCCTGCAGCGTCTGGAGGTCTTGCGGCGTATAGGCTTTGGGCGTGTAACTTTGAATCGATAACAGGCCGATGACTCGGGGGCCGTTGCGAATCGGGACCAGCATGAGAGAAGCCGAAGGACGAGACTCGTCTCCGAAGGAGATCGAGTCCGGGGGCAGGACGATGGGAGGTGTCCGCAGAATCAACTCGGCCCCCTGCGTCATGATACGGCGGGCCCTTGGACTTGGTTTGGAGTCCGGGCGACACGGCGCGATATCCACTCGCCGCCCGTCGATGGTGTCGAGGGCAAGTATCGAATGGACGGCGTCTTCTTCCGAAGAGTACGAGTCCACGGTGCAGGCATCCCATCCCAACAACTCATCCGCCACTTGGACGATGATCCATGCTGCATCTTTTTGAGTCGTGGCCGAGCTGAGCCGAAGCCCCAGGTTGGAAAAGGCCGTATTGCGCTTTTCTTCGCGTTTGCGCTCGGTAATATCCCGCGCCACGCCCATGAGACCGATCACCCGCCCGGTTTTGTCGGCAATTTTCGAGGTGCTGAGGAAAACCGGAAAGGTTGTCCCATCTTTGCGCCGGTTTAAGACCTCCCCTCTCCACCCTCCCAAACGGCTCTGCTCCAAAATCTCCGGCAGCAAGGCGGGAGGATTGTGCGGGGCATGCAGGAGGCCGGGGTGCTGGCCCAGAATCTCCGCTTCCGCATAGCCGTAGGCTTCGAGGAAAGCCCGGTTGACAAATGTGAAACGGTCTTCGAGATCGGTAATGCAGATCAGTTCTGAAGTCCCTGCAAAGGCATGCGCGAAGACGGCCAGTTGCGCGTCCGCCTCTTTGCGGTCGGTGAGATCGCAAGAGCTGGAAATAATGGCTTGGTTCTTCTCACTCATAAATCGCAAAGTCCGGAGCAAGCGATCCCCTCATGAAGCGGGAGAAAAGCTCATCAACGACCCAATTTCTACTGCCTCCCAATCGGATTGGCAACGAGAAGATTATGGCCGAAGATTATGGCTAAGAAAACCTTGAAATGTTTTCCGGGTCCGTTAGCTTTTCCTCGGGTGCGCGCTTAGCTCAGGGGTAGAGCACCAGTATCACACACTGGGGGTCGCAGGTTCAAAGCCTGCAGCGCGCACCATTTCCACTTCTTCCAGGCTTCTATCAACGCTGGCGTGTTACGTTCGCGCTTGAGAATTCTGCAAAACCTGGGACAGTGGCGAATGAGATTTTGGCATCCGATGCGCAGAAGCGGCTGGCTCGTGGCCTTGGCACTGGTTGTCTGGATCGGAGGCAAGCATGTCTGGAGGGAATCAAGCGAGCCAGACCCCGCGCCGGCAACCATCGGCGCCCCGCGACAGCAATTGGCGGCATCCACCCCGCTCCTTCCAGTCCAGCAGGCTACCACGCTCCCCGCGCTGGTGCCGCCGCCATCCGTCCGCCCCAGCCGATTGCCGCGGCAGGATGTGCTCTGGCAACAAGCTGTGCCGGAAGCGGTCTTCGCTCGGTTCGCGGAGTGGACTCGCGCCTACCGCCAAGCTGTGACGCCGGCGGCAAGGCAGGCGCTCGAAACCGAAGGAGTTCTACTGGCCCAGGAACGGCGCGATGAATTGGAGGATTTGATTCAAACGCAGCCCGCTCGGGCTCTGGAATGGGCGGTGCCTTTCGGCGTGCGACGCGCGCTTCCTCCTCCAGTGACCGGCCTGCTGGAGACGCGCGTGAGCGGGCGCGGTGCGCTGGCGGTAGCAAATATCACTTGGACATGGTCTGCTTCGGCCAGGCGCCGGGTTGGACGTGGGCTGGGCTCGGCTATGTGGGCGGAGCCGGGGCGTGGCTGCGGAACAGCTTTTCCACCGGCGTGGCCGCGCATGAGCTGGGACACAACTTTGGTTTGAACCACGCGAATTTTTGGGATACGTCGGAGGAAAGCGTCATCGGCCCCGGCAGCAGCATCGAGTATGGAGACAAATTCGACACCATGGGTTCGGCGGCGGCGGGCCAGAAGCATTTCAATGCCCGCTACAAGAATTACCTGAATTGGATGCCGGCCGGCGAGGTCGCCGCGGCCAGCACGAATGGTCTTTATCGGATTTTTCCTCAGGACGTAACCAATGCGGTTGGGCCGCGCGCCTTGAAGATTGTCAAGAACAGCCGCACGAATTACTGGGTGGAGTTTCGCCAAAAATACACCAGCAACAAATGGCTGATGAGCGGCGCGGGGCTGCGCTGGGCCGGCAACGGCAACGAGCACAGCAATCTCCTGGATACATCGCCCGGCTCGGCCGCCGGCAAAGACGATGCCGCCATCCTGTTGGGGCGCACCTTTTCGGACACGCAAACCGGCATTCACGTCACGGTGGTGGGCAAAGGCGGGACGGCGCCCGAGTCGCTCGAAGTGTTTGTGAACCGCGGTAGTTTTCCCATGAATCTTCCGCCTCTCCTCGTTTTGACCGCCAGCGCGGCCGCGGTGGTGCCCGGCGCGCCGGTTGAGTTCAACACGGCCGCCTCAGATCCCAACGGCGACGCGCTCGTCTTTGCCTGGGACTTTGGCGATGGTAATTTTACCAACGGCCCCGCCGCCACTTATGAATGGAGCGCGGCAGGCCATTACCTGGTTCGTTGCACCGCCACGGATATGAAGGGAGGCACCGCCAGCGATTCGGTCCTGATCCGTGTCGGTTCGCCAACGACCTTCCTGCTCTCCGGACGGGTGACAGCGGAGGGACAGCCTTTGGAGGAGGTAAGAGTTTACGTTTCTTCAGCGCAAGTCGCCTTCACCGACAGTCAGGGTGATTTTACGCTGACGGGTTTGGCGGCGGGTTCTTACACCGTGAACGCCCGCCGGCAAGGCTATGCCTTCATTCATCCCGGATTCACCAACCCTGTCCGCGTTGGGCCGAATGCCAGCCAGATCGATTTTGAAGCTGTGCCGCAAGAGGGTCAGGATACCGTCCCGCTGATTGTGGCTGGAACCGTTTGGCAATACCTGGATGACGGCTCCAATCAAGGCACCCTCTGGAAAGAATTGAATTACGACGCCAGCGCGTGGAAGGAAGGGCCAGCCCAACTCGGCTATGGCGACCAGGATGTTTCCACGGTGGTGAGCTATGGTCTTGACCCGGACAAGAAATATATTACCACCTATTTCCGGCATTCCTTTACCGTTACCGACCCGTCGGCACTTGCGGCCGTAAGCTTAGGCTTGGTCCGGGACGACGGCGCGGTGGTTTATCTCAATGGTCGCGAGGTCTTTCGCAGCAACATGCCCGGTGGAACAATCGCACACACAACCCGCGCCTCCAGCGTCGTCGCAGGCACAGATGAATCGACTTTCTTTGAAACGAGCGTGGAACCGGGTTGGCTAAGACCCGGAACCAACGTGGTGGCCGTCGAAGTTCACCAAGCCAATGCCGCCAGCTCCGACCTCAGTTTTGATTTTCGTTTGACAGGCGTGGCCGCCAGCATCTCCCCGGCGCCGAGACTGTCCTGGTCCATGGCCGCAACGAGCCTCAAGCTCTCCTGGGACCTTTCGGCGGTCGGTTGGAAGCTTTACGCCTCTTCCGCGATGGGGGTAACAACTAACCTCTGGCTGCCAGTGCCGGCACCGATGGAGACGAACGGCGGGCTAGCGGTAATGACTCTGCCGCTGCCGGTCACCAACCAATTCTACCGGCTGCAAAAGCCATAACGAGCGCAGGAGCTATTCCCGGCCTTTGCGGCCGGCATTTTAGATCGCTGTTGCCATCCGGGAGTAAAGCCCAGGATGACAGGAAGTTACGAAGCGGCTTTGCAGTTGGCACCGTGCAAGAAAGATCAAATTTTCAATGACGTTCCAGGCATGGTCTGATTCTCGGATTTGCATGGCATTGCCCCTGCTAATCCCGGATTTGAAAACGTCCTGGGTTCCGCTTCATTCCAGGGTGAAGTGATTCAAGGGCGGCTCCCTCCCCAGAGCCGCCCTACCCATTTTGTAAGCAACTCTCACCTGGAAGCTTGTCGCGCTCAGACAAATGCTGCCAACGCTGGAGCACCTGATGTCCGACGGCAAGTGCCCCATTTATGTCGTCCACTTCACGCAACTGGAGGCGGCTCTGAGCGCGGAGGATTTCACCAACATCAGTGTCTGCGTCCGAGTGCTTCAGCGTTGCTTTCTCTAATCAGCCAGCTAACCTTAGGGGCATGGACAGCGTGATTCTAGCAAACGAGGCACTGAAGCTCCCGGCCTGGGAGCGCGCCCAGATCATCGACACGCTCTGGAAGAGCCTCGACTTGGCCGAGCAGGCTTCCATCGACCAAGCCTGGCTCGCTGAATCCCGCGACCGGCTCAAAGCCTACCGGGACGGCACACTGAAGGCCTTGGACGGAGAGGCGACGCTGCGAGCGATTGAAGCCGAATTGGGAAAATGATTTTTCGCTTCCTTCCGCCCGCCGCGCAAGAAATCAAGGAAGCCGCGAGATTCTACGAAGAGAGGGTGGACGGCTTGGGCTTTGACTTCATCGCACCTGTGAGCTTTCCCTGATTTCACTGGTGCAGAAGCTGGCGCGGCTGCCAAGACCGCTTGATTTGGACGGCGATCGCGGCGCCGTCGGGTTTCTCCAACACGCGGTCAATCTCCGCGCCGGTGCGGAAGAAAAAAGCGCGCAGGCCGTGGGGGAGGCGGCCAGCAGATTCTCGATGACGAAGCCTTCCCACGACGGGCCGCCCAACGGATGACCCAGCCGCGCTTGGTGCTCGCGGATGTTGGCCAGGCTGTGGAGCGGGACCGTGTCGCGCACATACCTCAACACGCTCTCACTGGGCCACTCGTGCGCGGTACAAGCGCAACGGTGCGTGGGAGTCTGAGGTGTCTTGGTAACCAATGACGCCTGCGGCGTCGGTCATGACCGCCGGCCCCGCCCAGTCCGTCAGATTTGTGGAGGCCTCCACGAAGTAGGCGGCGTCCGGTTCTCCCGTGAGCTGAAGTCGGAAGCCATCGGTGGGGGAGTAGCTCAAAGGCCTGAGCAGTGCGCGGGCGGGTTTGCGCGCCGGCAACCGAGCCGTGATCTCGGGGAGGCTGTCCGCCTTCAGGAGAAAGTAGTCGCACTCGATCAGGGCCGTGCTTGCGCTGCCGGCGACGAGGCCACTCCAGCCCAGACGCGCGCTGGCCGACGGGTAGTAGTCCCACCAGGAAGTCCAGGTGTCGGGCTCCGCAGTCTCGCCATCCGCAGGCCAGATTCGCCCGAAGAGATCCGGGTAGTTGGTGATGCGCTTGGTCTGGTGCCGTGCGCGGAGCCAGTACCAGACGTTGGTCCTCCAGACGAAGGGAGCCCTTGACCCGCCCGCCAGTTGGGCACCCTGCCAGGCCACCTCGGACTCTTCCTGCGCCGAGGCGGCGAAGCCAAAGTCCAGCCCCAGGCCTGAGTTCGTGTCCGCCCCCAACGCGATCCCGCCCAACAGGAAGTTCTCTCCTGCGAAGCCGGCCACCCGCACCCGCGCGAGCACCTCTTGCACCGGCGAATCGCCGCCCTGCACACTGAGCAGGAGTCGCGGCGACACGGCGGCGCTGACAGAGAGGCCAAGCATCCCGTCCGCCTGGCGGATCGCCTCCGTGCCGGCCGGGAACGCCACCCAGTTGGAGCCCAACGGCCCGGCGAAGTCCTGTTGGTAGCCGTGCAGCGTCCGGCCCGCTTCGTCCGGCACGCCCAAACGGACCACGCGCACCCAGCGGACGTAGAACGGCTCCGGACCGACGGCGAGGCGGAAATCGGCTCCCCCATTTTGGGAGTTGGCAAAGTGCGCGTCTTTCAGCCGGAATTTCGCCTTCTTCCAAGTGTTGCCGCCGCCGAGCTGCACACGCGGCTTGGCGGAGGTATAGGCCCCCTGGAACGGCGCGGCGGGATCGCTGCCGTCGAACTCCAGACCGAAACTTCCGCCAGCCGAGTCGAAGTACTCCACCTCCACATCCGCGACCATGAGGTCGGCCCACTTGAACGACTCCTCGATGCGAAAATAGATGTACCGTCCGGCGTTGACGGTCGGGACGGTGGTGCGGCATGGGCTGGCGCCCGCCTCCGCGGCGGCGGTGGCGCCGTCAGCGTCGTCAAACTGGATCAGCCCGCTTTCGACGTTTGTGGTTTGGAGGGTCACGCTGACGGACTTCGCATCCGAGTAAGGGCCGCGGGGGCGCGGAGGGCGCACGCCCAGCTTGAATTGGCTGGCATACTTGCGGTTCAATTCGATGTACTGGCGCCCATACTCCTTCGACGCGGCGACGTCCGTGCCTTCATGGTACTCGTTCCACGTCTCGATCATCACGAGCTTCGACGGGCGGCGCAGGAAGCGAACCCAGTTGCGCTCGAAGAAGGCGCCCGCCTCGCGGTTGACGATCAGCGGCACGCGGCCGGGGACGGCCGAGTGGTCATAGCCGGGACCCAGCGAGGCGACGCCGGGGTTCTTGAGCCCGAGCGCGCCACCCCAGGCATAGACGTTCTCGGCCTGGACCTGCCAGGAGATCTCGCGCACGACGAAAGGCGCGCGGCCGCCAAAGTCACGCGCAAACGACGTCCGCAGGTAGTCAATACAGGTTTGGTCGAGCCTCGCCGCAAACGCCGCCGCATAGAGAAACACCACTGGCTTGCCGTCGATCATCGCCCAGTGCTTTGGCGGCACCAGGGAAAAAAAATCGCGCACGCTCTCGTAGAACCACTCCCGTCCGTAGTCGGTGGTCAGATCGATGCGCTGGTTCGCGACATTCCACTGCAGGGTCGAGGTGTCATAGAACATACCGATTGCGGGCGGATGTTTCCCTTCGGCGAGCAACTCCTCGCGCGCTTGAATGAGTGGCGGAATCCCGGCATAACTCCACGGTTGCGCGCTCACGGGTTGGTCCCGAATGCGTTGCGACGGTTCACCCCAATACACCGGCAGCAGCACATCGATCCCGGCGTCGATCATGTCGGTCAACTGCGTCTTGTGCCACGCGCGGGAGAGGTAGGAGAAACCGGTTAGCGTGGGCGGGTGGTCCGTGAGCGCGTCGGAGCCGTCGCCGTTAATGAGGTGGGCCTGCGAATAGGCATCGTACCAGTAAAAGTAAGGGGTGAGGACCACGCGGTCGTTGGTCGTGAAACTGGACGTGCCGGCGAAGTCCGCGGGTTTCAGGTCCACGTAAGGTCCGAGGGGTGGGTTGATCCCGCTCGACCCGGCGGCGTGGACCGCCCACCCCAGTGTGCCAACGGCAAGGGCAACGAGCCACAGAACCGGAATCCAGACGTTGCCGGTGAAAGCTCGGACGGTCTGGCGCGTTGTCTCCGGCCCGACGTGGCGTTGGGTGAATGGCTCTGATCTCATCGTGCGGCAGTATCAGCGAGGCACCGCGGTAGTTCAAGCGATTTTCAGCCAGCGGTTTCAGGCGCTGGTTTCAGGCACGCTTGGAGGAGCGAAGTCTGGTCGGCGCCGGTTTCGCCGCTGTTCGCGTGCGCGGAATCGGGTTGGGCTGCAACGGTAAGTGCGGCGGAAGATCCGGTTGAAGAAGGAAACCTGGCTGAAGCCGGAGGAGAGAGCGATCTCGAGGATGGAACGGCTGGTTTCGATCAACTCACGGCAGGCCGTTTGGAGACGAATCTGGGAAACAAAATCGCAGAACGTCTTTCCAGAGTGCTTCTTGAACTGCCGTGAAAAGGTCGGTTTGCTCATCCCTGTTAGCCTCAGGACTTCCTCCAGCCGGATTTCATCCCGGAAATTGGCCAGCAAGTAACGGACGGCCTCCGCCAGCGCCTGCTGATGTTCGGAACCCGCAGGCAGGGCGAAGGCGGGGGTAGAGAGCAGCGTACGGTCCTTTTCCGGGGCCGAGGCCATCCGCGCGAGCAATCGGAACAGCAGTCCGAGCCGGTCCGCGTCGGCGGTCAGTGTCAGTTCCTGCATCCCGGCCCGAAGCGCTTCGGCCGTTCGCCCCGAGTAATGGAGTCCGCGGACCGCGCTCTTAAACAAGGGGGCCAGCGTGAGCGCTTCCGGAAATGTCCAGAACGGATGCCCGTGGGGGAAGTCCCACTGGACGCACAGGCCCGCCGACGGGCCGCGTGTGTGCCAGTGGTGCGGAAGGTTTTCACCCAGCAGCACCAGGTCGCCCGCCGTAAATGGCGAGATCTGGTCTCCGACAAACCGCGTGCCTTCGCCAGCAGTGAAGACCGTCAATTCCATCGCCACGTGGTAATGCCAGTGCGCGCCTTCGCCCTTGACGGGCATCGTCCGTCCGGGGCCGAGGACCATCTCGACGTCGCCGACGTCGCGTGTCCAGCGCAGGACGCGGAAGGAGTGTCCACTCGGAAGCTGAATGCGTTCTCGGGTGCCGCGCATGGATGACATTGACGTTCTTGGGTATGCCTGGTCAAGCAACGTGAGACAATAGTGCCATCCGCTGAGACTTAAGGCGTAGATGCTTTTTGAGGGTCATGCGAGAATGTCGCACATAAATAGAACACATAAATAGAACAAATACACGAATGTTATGAAACCCTCAT
>CAYIIH010000072.1:17512-26188 GCA_964363225.1 uncultured Verrucomicrobiota bacterium
CACATAAATAGAACACATAAATAGAACAAATACACGAATGTTATGAAACCCTCATTTCTCATCTCAGGCCTGCTGACACCGCTGCTGGCCGCCGTTAGTCTCTTCGCCCAGACAGGGCCCTTCGACCCGGGGGACTGGCCGACGCTGAAGAACCCGACGAAAGTCGTCCACTACGTGGTGACGGACGGGGGGCTGACCTCCCCCGGCGACAGTTGGGTTGCCGATGCGCTCCAAATCCTGACCGCTGGCGATCAAGGCACGGTCGATTTTACGATCGGCGGTCAGACCGGCAAGAAAGTCACGGGCAACAATCTCAATATCGCGGATCCTGCCTTTGCTTCGTGGGCCGAGTCTGAATTCATCGATATCCTGATGCAGGTCTATGGCGATGCCGGCTTGTTTAACGCGCAAGGTCTGGCGCGCAACTTCAATTTCCTCACCGGCACGCTCCCCGAACTGGCGGCTCCCTCCGGCGGCCAGATCCCGGTGGAGGCGAAGAATAAAAAGTGGAACTGGGTGCTGTTCCGCATTCCCAACGGCATACGGGCTTCCGACGGCACGCGGCTGGTAGGGTCCATCCCGGCAAACGCACAAGGTGCTAGCCTTAATGGCGGCGTCAACGGCGGAACAATCCGCCTCCAGGACGTGCCGAGCTTCATTGTCCGGGTGGTCGCATTCGGCGAGGAGGGTGCCTTTGGTGAACCGGCCGACATCAACAAGTTCTTCCCGGCCGAGACCTGCGATCCCGAGCCCAACACGAACCTGGCTGGAATTGATCTCGCCGCTGGCACGACCAACCACGTGCAAGTGATCAACGACGGCGACCAGACAGTGACATTCGAAGCCAGCGTCGGTCCTGCCGGCGACAAGCGCCACGCGGTCCTGCCGAACGGCACTTTCCTCAACTTCGGTATCACCGGCAACTACCTGGGCAAGCCCTGCAACGATCCACGCACCGTCAAGGTTTGCCTGGACTTCTACGATGACCCGGCCTTTGCCGGTCTGGACGTTCGCTTCGGGCCGGAGGCCTACGCGACCGACGACAAAGGCGGCATCGCCATTTACGCCGCGGACAGGCGGCAGGTGCTTGCGGGCACGGGCAAGTGGATTCGTCGTTCGTGGACAGTGCCCGCCGTCAACCTCAAGGGTGTCAACGCCGGTACCCTTACTGCCGGACCACGCTTCGCGTCGGAGAACGGCCAGGTGGCGGTGTCGCGCATTGATATCGCGGTCCTCCGAATCGGCGATCATCCGCTGACCGGGCTCGACCCGCTCGTCGATTGCTACTCGGACCCGAACATCTGTACGGACGCGTACGGCAACTTCGTGGAACTCGATCTCGGCAAGGACGTGAAGAATGGGCTCGACGTCGGCACCAGCGGCGGCGACCAAGGAATGATCGTCGCCGAGGCGGGGCCAGTCGGTGATCGTCGCCAGGCGGTCCGGCCCGCGCGGGAAGACGGGACGCCGGGGTTTGCGCATCAATACCTGAACTTCGCCATCCTGAGCGAGGCCCTCGGCCCCAATACACAACCGCCCACGCGCCTCGCCATCTGCGTCACCTATTACGATGATCCGGCGCTGATCGGAGCTCAGTTCAAGCCGGAGGTGTACCAGACTGAAAGGAACGGTGTGCAAACGCTTGGGTTTACACCGAACAGCTACCTGGTAACGATCGAAGGCACCGACAAGTGGCGGACGGCCTACTGGGAAATCTCGGACATGAAGTTCAACGGCGTCAACCAGGGGCCCCAGGCCGCCGCGCGCTTCTTCGTCTCCGGCAAGATCTTCGTCACCTCGGTCAAGTACGCTGTGATTCGCCCTTGTGGCCCGCTGGCGAACGTGAACCTCCTCGAGAGCTGCAAGCCCGTCACCGAGGTGACGCTCGGCATTGCGCGCAGCGGGAAGGACGTGCAGTTGTCGTGGTCGGCAGCCGCCGAGGGATTCCAACTCCAGGAAACCTCCAGTCTGATTTCGCCGGATTGGAAGGCGGTTTCGACGGCGCCCGAGGCACAAGGCGGCCAGAATGTGGTCACGCTGACCCTCGGGACCGGCACCACGTTCTATCGGTTGGCGAAGTAACCTTACCCGATCGCGCCCTCCCAGTCGCTGTCCGGCTGGGGGGGCGGGTTCTTCACTATCGCCCACCCTGCGCAAGCCGAAGAAGCCCTCTTCTTCCCAGATTCCGGTGCAACCTGGCACGCAACGAAACCCGTCGCTGGACCCGTCGTTCACGCTCATCGAACTACTGGTCGTGATCGCGATCATCGCGATCCTCACCGGCCTGTTGATTCCGACACTCCACAGGGCCAAGGAATCCAGCCGCCGGATGCAGTGCACGAATAACCTCCGTCAGATTGGCCTTGGCATCCAGATGTACCGTGAGGACAACCGCGACCGACCGCCCCTGTACCTCGTCAACCCCACCAACAAGACCTACGGGTACGCGGGAGGCAACCAGCCGTATCTGGAGAAGCACTACGTGCCCAACACCAACTCGTTCGTCTGTCTGTCGGACCGCACCAAAGGGCAGATACCCATCGATCTCGGCTGGGAGTATTTCGGGAACTTTACCACGAGCTATGCCTACCACCTCGGAGCCTTCTTTCAACTCACGCCCGAGGGCCGGGCGTTTGTCGAAGAACAACTGAAGAGATGGAGCTCCCGCTACATCGTCGCGGCGTGCCCGTGGCACAGGCATCTTTACAGCGGTTGGACCGAGAAGAAATACGATCCGGCGAGAAGTTTCAGAAGAAAGACCAACATCAAAGACCTCGCGCTCCGCTACGACGGCAGTGTGGACAGCTTCATCTGGCCCGCGACCAACTGGGATGAGGAGCCCTACATCCGGACGCGCTGACGATTCCTCTGCTACTTGAGCGACTTGAGGAAGGCGATGAGGTCGGAGAGCTGGGGAGGGGCGAGTGCTTGCACGAGTCCATCGGGCATGACGGAGACGGTCCTTGGCCGCAGCTCCGCTACGTCCTTCATCACGATGCGGTGTTCCGCGCCCGGCCCGCTTACAATCACCTTGCAAAACAGGAATGCGATTCCCGATTTGCCAGCAGCAATTTGGCTGAAGCATTCTGGGCTAGCGGTTGGGCGCGGTGCTGACTATTTTCTCCGCAGGAGCCGATAGCCCTGCTTTGCTCAGGAGGCCGATATAATCCTTTAAAATGTTGAGCGTTTCTTCCAGTTGCGCATCAGCCGGCGAGTCTGCTTCTGCTTCGGCCTCAGTGCTTTCGGGTGAATGGCTGACCGCAGCCAGCTCTTCATTCTCCTTTTGCTTGCCGGCTGCATACGGCAGCAGCGGCTTGTCTTTTTCAGCGACTTCCAGGTTTAATTCGAAGATCTTTTCCGGATTGGCTTTGCGTTGGGCGCGCTCCTTTTTGCGGGCTTCGGCGCGAGCTTTCTGCTCGTTCCTTTCTTCGATTCGTTTGGCTTCATTCAGCGAGATTGTCTTGTCGGCTTCCCGTTTTTTGACCAACTCAATATCTTCGTTCAGATAGGTGAAATCGGTATTGTGTGCGATGCGTTCCTTGGACTTGTCTTGCAGTTCGGCCAGGAACGGTTTCACGCGATTCAGGTGAAGGAATTCAACGGGACTCGTTCTGTCCGAAGTCAGGCAGTTCTCCAGGCTGGCCTCGCCGATATCGAGATAATCGTAGAGGGAAGGAAGGGTGATGTCGGGGCTGACGCCGTACTGCTGAGTGGTGCCGCCGGCCACGCGATAAAACTTGGAGACGGTCACCTTGAGCTTGCCCGGATTCGCCACGGTTTCCGGGCGCAGGAATTGATCGAGAGAAAGCACCGTCTGCACGGTGCCTTTGCCATGAGTCGCTTGATCCCCCACCACCAGCGCTCGCCCGTAATCCTGCAGAGCGGCTGCGGCGATTTCGGAAGCCGACGCGCTCAAGCGCCCGACCAGCAGGACGAGCGGCCCGTCATAGGCGACTTTTTGATCTTCGTCCCGCAACACTTGGGTGCGTTTGCGGTGGTCTTTGACCTGAACGACAGGCCCATTTTTGATAAACAATCCCGTCAGTTCAATGGCTTCGTCCAGGATTCCACCGCCATTCCGGCGCAAATCCAAAACCAAGCCGCTGACGTTTTCCTTCTTCAAGCGCGCGATGAGCTTCTCCACGTGGCCGGCGCAATGGTCATAAAACTGGGGCAGGGTAATCACCCCCAAACGGTGTGCCTGGCCGTCGTGGTCGGTCTGTTCAATGATTCTGGCCTTGGCAAATTGCTCGGTCAGTTTGATTTCATCGCGGATCAAGCTGATGACCTTTTTTGTCGCTTCGCCCGTGGAACTGCCGGGGAGAATTGTCAACCGCACTTCCGTTCCTTTCTTGCCGCGGATCAGGTTGACCACTTTATTCAGCGGCATCTCGACGGTGTCCGCCGGTTCCCCATCGCCTTGAGCGACGGCGATGATGCGGTCGGTGGGCTTGAGTTGTTTGCTCAGGTCGGCCGGACCGCCGGGGACGAGGCTTCTGACCTTGGTGTAGCCATCTTCCCACTGCAATTGCGCCCCAATACCGCTCAGCGACAGGGTGATATTCTGAATGTCGAAGTTGGACGCTTCGGTGGGACTCATGTAATCCGAATGCGGATCGTAAGCGCGCGCCAAGGCGCTCAGATACATTTGCAGGATTTCCTCGGCCTCAAACTCGCGCATGGTTTTTTCCAGGCGTTGGTACCGCCGGCTGATGGTCTTGAGGGTTTCCTCAGGTTTCTCCTTGGTCAGGCGCCCCTGCAGCAACTCGTATTTGATGCGCGTTCTCCAGAGCTGTTCCGCCTCAGCCTCATTGTCTGGCCAGGGCGCTTTGTTGCGGGCCGGCAAGAACGTATCGTCCTTTGAAAAGTCGAACGATTCCTGAAGCAGTTTTTCAACCCGCTGATGGCATCCGCTCAGGCGCTGAAGGTACCGCTCAAAGATGACATAGGCCGGAGTGACATCGCCCGCAATCGTGGCTTCGTCCAGCGCCGTGCCGTAGGCCTTCTCGAATTCGTCGCAATCGGATTGCAGGAAAAGCAGGTGGTTATAATCGAGCGCATTGAAATAGTTTTTCAGGAAATTCTCCGAAATGGCATTGTCGAGGGGCGCCTGCCGGTAATGATGTTGTTCCAGGATTCCCCCGACCTTTTGCGTAATCTTCCCCGCTTGCGCGCGAGTGAAGTCAACCGCCACGGTTGAACGGAAGGTCGCGGCAATCAGAACAAGGATGCTGAGAATCAATTTCATAAATTCAGAGAGAATGTGGCCTGAAATCTCCCAGAATCAACTGCAAAAGCATTCCGCCGGTAATCCCTTTCTCGGGTAACAGATACTTTTGGCGCACGGCGATCCCTCGGTAACGGTGGGTGAATGAATTCCCCTCGGACTGGAGCGCGGGCATCCATGCCTGCGTGTTGATGAAAGCACCGTCTTCGCGGCCCGCGCGAGTTCGTTTCCAGTCGGTGAAACAACTCACGAATGGTGAGGGACGCCCCAAGCGGTAGGCCTTCGCAAGACTCGATGGCTGGCAAACGCTTGCGGCACGCGCAGGCATGGATGCCCGCGCTCCTGTTGAATAGTCACGGCTGAGCGATTTTGCCGCGTCTTTCTATTCGCGCTCACTTATGCGAACGATGTGCCGGTAGCCGGCAATGGGACGGCCGTCATCAATCGTGATGTCAAAATCCACATCCCGTTTGAAGCAATCATGCACGGCAAGAAAGGCGCGTTGCATGAGCCGGCGATACTTTTGTGAAGCCTCGTTTTCCCCTTCTTTATCCAGCGCCCGGACCCACCACAGATTCTCCAGGGAGAGAAAATAGCCGCTGGGAATGACTAGGGCCGTGTCGAGTTTGGGCGGCGGCCCGTGAATGGAAGGGCGGGGATGTTGCCGGGCGTGCAGGCACAAGGTGCGGGCCAGTGCCAATTGCTCCGGCCAGGGCACGTGATGTTCGTGGTCGGAGGTCCAGAACCAAAAATAGCGCGCGCCCATATCGTAGGCCAAAGTCAAGGCTTGCGGCGCGATGGCCGGGTCACATTGGCCATAGATGGCCGTGCCCCAGGATTTGCCGAAGGGCCGGGTGCCGCCGCGCAGAAACGCGTAGTGATATTGCAGCAGTTCGCGGGCGGTATGGATTCGTTTCACTCCGGTGAAGCGCTCGACGGCCTGGTCGAATTCCGGCAGTTGATAGCGTCCTTCGTGGACGATGCCCATGCCGCCGCCTTTCATCTGGTAGAACGCCGTGTCGTAATACGTCTCCCAGGAAGGATAATCGGGCTGCATGAGGCGCATGTCGCCGAAGTTCACCCCGCGATCCAGCAACGCTTTCTCCAGCGCAAAGGCCCCATAAGAGCCGGCCGACAGGTAAGTGGCACGCGTCCGCTTTTCGATCAAGGCCGCCGCGTCGGAAAAGTACCGCAACGTCCGATGAACATTGGTGTCCCCAACCATGAGAATTGAAGGTTCATCCATGAACATCACGGAACCGATGTAATTCGCCCGGTAAAGGTCGGCCGGATAGCGTAGCGGCGGCGTGCCGGCGGCTCCGCGCAAATAAAAGACCGGCTGGGACCGAACAAACTGTTCCTGGTTGGGGGCGACCGTGAAGAGGTTGATCCCGGCCTCGATCATCATCTGATAATCCATTTCGACAAACGGAATATAAGTGTAGTTCCGGCGGTCGGGTTTTTGGGGCAGGCGATGCCCTTCCGCGTCTTTAAAATTCCGGCCGGTGCCCACCAACATTTCCCGATCTAGGTTCAAGACCCTTGCCTCGGCCCATGGCTCCCAGCCGGCTCCTTCATGCACTTCGCGCAAGGTCAGGACGTGGCCCAGAAACTCGCAGGTTTCCGGGATGCCTTTCTGCCTTCCACTGGCGGCACTTGGGCGCGGAACGAAATAACGCTCAAAATCGTGCCAGGCTGGCAGCAGCGCGCGCCCCGTGTGCGCGTCGCGATACTCAAGAACTTCTCCGGTCTCAGGGATTCTCAGGAGATACCGGGCAAACTGAATGGCGCGCCGGTCTTGTGTCAAAGGGTCCCGTGACGTGAGACACCGCAAGGCGAACAACGGAATCGAACTCGCGCCCGGCTCAGGTCGGACCTCGATCTGCCACCATTGGTGGCTGGTTCGTCCGATCTTCTCCTGAGGACCATAAGTGAAATCCACCACCGCAAACGGCGGCGGCGTGTGGTTCTTGGCGGTCAGCGCCAAATACTGCGCCCGCGCTCCTGCTGCGGCGCCGGCAGCGGTGACATTTGCCAAAGCCAGCCAAGGCAGAATGGCCAGTCCCGTCCATGAAAGGAGAAGGTTCCTCTGTAACTGCATTGAGTTCATGAGGAGCTTTCTACACTTCCGGAAGCAGAGGGCGAGCGTTTTTGTCGTGCCGATTCCGGATCGATTTCAAAATGAGACCCTGCCCCTCACTCTTACGCTCTATCCCTTGGTGGAGGTGTCTGTTCTAAGCTGTCTTTAATCACGGCCATGATCGGGCGCAAATCGGCTGAACCAGCTTGCGGCGGCGTGGCCGACCTCTCACTTGGCAGAATAGAGCTGTGCCACGTATTGACCGTAGCCGTTGAAAAGCTGGGTCTTCTCCCGGCGGCCTGTGTCAATCATGCGCTCCGTGGCTTGGGACCAGCGCGGATGAGGGACATTCGGATTGACGTTGGATTCAAACGGATACTCTCTCGGCGCGATTCGCTCCCAAAAGCTGGAGGGCGATGGGGCGACGCAATCGATCTTCACGATCGACTTGATGCTTTTGTAGCCGTACTTCCACGGCACGACGATCCGGATGGGTGCGCCGTGCTGTTTGGGCAGCGGCTTTCCGTAAAGGCCCGTGGCCACCAACGTCAACGGGTTCATGGCCTCATCCATGCGCAACCCCTCGAAGTAAGGCCAGGGCACCACTTTGCCGTCCTCGGCAGAATGCATCCGTTCCTTCATTCCCGGGGCTTGGTCCGGACGGTTGAAAGTCTCGAAACGGACAAATCTGGCCTCGGATTTCGGCTGGACTTTCTCCAGCAGTTTGCGGAGCGGAAATCCGGTCCAAGGCACAATCATGGCCCAGGCTTCCACGCAGCGGAAGCGATAAACCCGCTCTTCCAGTCCCATCATCTCGATCAATTCCTGAACATCGAGCGCCATTGGTTTCTCCACCAAACCGCCGATCGCGATGGGCCAGGGGGAAATGACGAATCGATTGACCAACTTGTGTACTTCGTCCTTTTCGAGGGTGAACTCGTAGAAGTTATTGTATTTGGCCGCAACCTTTGCCTCGGTCAGGGGCCAGCCAGGGTTGAACTCGGCAATCCTCGGCGCCGGATACTTGGCCGGGCTGTTGGCGGACCCGGCAGCCGGCAGATTCGTCGGCGTGTTCGTGAGCTCCGGATCGCTGTCCGACCTGCTGCAACCCGCCATCGTCGAGGCCAGTAGTCCGGCGCTCGTCATTCCCATTTGCCGCAAAAAGCGGCGGCGGTTCAGAAAGGCGGCTTCCGGCGTGACCAGCCGATCGGGCAAAAACCAGCCGGGCCGGCAATTGATGTTGTTTGGCACGCCCATAAGATGCCGCAGAAGAAGGATTATTCACGTGTTTTTTTCAGCCTTCCTTGCTGTCTAAGCCGTCTCCATGCAGCAAGCAAACGCTTCGCTGTCGGAGGGAGGGATGGAACTA
>CAYIIH010000073.1:0-26063 GCA_964363225.1 uncultured Verrucomicrobiota bacterium
GGCCAGGGAGTTCCCAGCCCGCTGGACGACCTGAAGATCGAGGGGTTGTCCGGCATTCCATTGGCGTAATCGAAGCGTCGCGGGGGGCGCGGGGTCAGTCCTCACTTTTTTTGCGCCCACGACCCTCAAAAAAGTGCAGGACTGACCCCGTCCCCACGCCCACGACCCCCAAAAAAGTGCAGGACTGACCCCGTCGCGCCCGCGATCCCCGCAAAAGTGCAGGTCTGACCCCTAGCCCTAAAGCTCGCGCAATGCCGTCGCGACCGGCAGGCGGGCGGCGCGAATGGCAGGGAAAAGGCCGCCGACCAAGCCGATCAGCGCCGCATAAACAATTCCTTGGATGAGCAACTGCGGCGTGACGGCAAAGGCAAACGCCACCTGGCTGAAACTTTGCCAGTTGATCGTCGAGGCGCGGAAGCCGTCGAAGGCCAGATAAGCCAGCGCGCTGCCGATCGCGCCGCCCCCCAACGCCAGGAGCAGCGATTCGATCAACACCGAGACGACCACCGGTCCGCCGCCGAAGCCCAACGCCCGGAGCGTGGCAATCTCACGTGTCCGCGCCGCCACTGCCGTGTACATCGTATTGAGAGCGCCGAAGATCGCGCCAATGGCCATGAGCGTGGCGATGAGCGTGCCCAGGCCCGTGACCAGGTTATAGACCAGCGTGGATTGCTCGGCATAATAATCGGATTCGCGGACGACTTTGACGTTGAGCCTTGGATCGGCGGTGAGGGCGTCCTTGAACTCCTGGAAAGCATTGGCCGAAGCCAGTTTCGCATAGACGGCCTGGAACGAATTGCCGCGCTGATAGGCCGGCTGCAGCACCCCGGCGTCCGTCCAGATTTCCGATTCAGAGATGCCGCCGTTGGCCGAAAAGAGGCCGACGACCGTCCATTGGTTTTGGCCGACTTGCAGTTTGGCGCCCAGGTTCAGCCCGGCAAATTCTGCGGCCGCGCCACGCCCCACAATCACTTCATTGCGCCCGCTCTCAAACCGGCGTCCTTCCGTGATCCGGACTTCGTCGCGGACCTTGAAGGCCGCGCTTTCCAGACCGCGGAGCGGCACATTGGCGTCGGTGCCCGTGTTGCGTTTGGGCAAATTGATGACGACAAACAACTCCGCCGAAGCGAAAGGACCCTCCGCCGACCGCGCCACGCCGGGAAACTCCTTGATGATCCGCGTTTCTTCTCCGCCGAGAATGCTCACCATCTCGCTGTCCGATCCGCTGCGCAGGACGATGGCGGTATCCGGGGAACCGGACGTGGTCATGGCATGGCGAAAGCCTTGGGCGATGGAGAGCACACCGATCAGCACGGCTACCACACCGGCAATGCCAAAGACCGACGCGAGGACCGCTCCTTTGCGCTGCGGTATCGACCGGAGGCCGAACTGCGTGACGGAAGCGAGTTGCGTGAGCCAATTGAAAGGGCCGGTCATGATTACATCCTCCGCAGCGCATCGGCAATGCGCAGTCTCATCGCTTGGAGCGCCGGCAGAATCCCGGTAGCGAGGCCCAACGCCACCACCAGCGCCATACCGAGCAGGATATCGCCTGTGGGCAAAAAGAACATCGGCAGCGCACCTTTGGTCGGGTCGCCCATCGAAATCAAAAACCAGGCCAGTCCCAATCCAACGAAGCCGCCCAGCGCGGACAGAAAGCAGGATTCAGCCAGGACCAACCCAAGCACCTGGCCGTTGGCAAAGCCCAGCGCTTTGAGCACGCCCAATTCTTCGGTCCGCTCTCGCACGGCCTGGGCCATGGTGTTGCCCGCGACCAGCAGGATCGTGAAGAACACCGCGCTCAGAATGGCGACCATGATCGCGCCGATGTTGCCCACTTGCTTGGCAAAAGCCTGCACGAAGGCGCCTTCGGTCTCCGCTTTGGTTTCAGCCGGCGAGTTGGCAAACTCGTCATCAATCTTCCGTGCCACTTCCACGGCCTGATCGGGATGGTCCACCTTGACGACGTACCATCCCACCTGTCCTTTGGCAAAAGCCCGGGCTTCGTCAAAGTAATCGTAACGAAAGAAGAACTGCGTCGTGTCGGTTCCTTTTTCGATGCCATCGTAAATGCCGACCAGATCGAATTCCCAGGTTCTGGTGCCATCTGCTTTTACCCAAATCGTGGCCTGGATGGGGATGCGGTCGCCCACTTTCCAGCCGAATTTCTCGGCGGTCTTGCGTCCGGCAATCGCGCCCGTGCGGGTCGCCATCCAGTCCTTTTTCGCCTGGTCGGAAAGGAGGAATTCCAGGTAAATGGCGAGGAACTCCTCCGGTATGACGGGCATTTGGGCGAAGAAATTCCTCGGTTCTTGGTAAACGCCGCCAAACCAGGTCTGATGTGTGGCCAGAGCCACGCCTGGAATGCGGGCGATGCGCGCTTTGTAATTCTCCGGCAGGAGCTGGGTAATGGAGACCCTGTGCCGGACGACGAGGCGATCGGCCCCCGCCACACTGACGCCGGCGTTGAGGGCCTGTTCGATGGCCGACAGATAGCCGTAGAGCACAAAGGCGACGAGGATGGAGAGCAAGGTCAGCAGCGTGCGCAGCTTGCGGCGTTTGAGGTTGCTCCAAATGAGGTAGAGAAACTTCATAGACTCGACGCGAGCAGAAGATTGAACCCCGCTTGTTCAAAGTGGTGGTCGCCTGTGAGGACATCAGAAAGGCCTTCATCGTTCATCACGACAAAGGAAATGCAATCCGTGAGCGACCAACTCTTGTCGGAGCGATCAGCATAGAGTGCCAGGCCGCGCTCAAACAACTCCCGGGTGGGAGGAATGATCCTGACCAATGGGTCTGTTCTCAGACTCTCAATAAAGCGCGCGACTTTCATCCGGCGTTCAACATCGGCAAGGGCATCAGCCACCTCCGTCAGTATCCAGGCCGTGGTGTAAATGCATCCTGAGAAAGTCCGACTGAAAGCCAGGGCCCGGCGGTGGGCAGCATCGCGTTCGTTGACGAAAGCGATAAAGTAAAAAGTGTCGGCAAAAACCGGATTCATTCCCTGGAACGCTTTGGTGTTCCGTGTATGTAATGGTCATGGTTTTCCGCAAAATCCTCGGGTAAATCGTGGCAGACTCCAACGAATTCAGAATACCGTTCGTAAAAAGTCTTGCCGCCTTCTGTTGTCTTCAGCGGTTCTATTCTGACTTCTGTTCCGTCAGGCAGAACGGCGTCAGGTGGCAGCACAACCACGCCTTGGGTAACTTTTCCTAAATAAGTCATAATTGGTTTCAAGGGTTACTTGAGATATCGCGAAATATCTTGCCAGTCAGGGGTGCCTTTCGCAATTCGTTCTTGCCACTCACTGATGGTGAACTCCTGGCTCATTCCGGTTTCTCCGCGCTGAGCTGGCCTTTGTTCAGGTAGAGCGTGCGGCTGGCGCGGGCGGAGGCATGCGGATCGTGCGTGACCATGATGATCGTTTTGCCATGCTCGCGGTTGAGGGCCTGCAGCAGATTCAAGATTTCGTCGCCCGACTTGCGGTCCAGGTCGCCCGTCGGCTCGTCGCACAGGAGCAGCGTTGGGTCGGTAACGATGGCCCGGGCGATGCCCACGCGCTGCTGTTCACCGCCGGACAGTTGCCTCGGATAATGGCGGGTGCGATGGGAAAGGCCAACGATGGAGAGCGCCGTGGCCACGTGCTGCTTGCGCTCGGCCCTGGAAAGATGCGTCAGCAGCAGCGGCAGATCGACGTTCCGCTCCGCCGTCAAGGTCGGGAGCAGGTTGTACAACTGAAACACCAATCCGACGTGGCGCGCCCGCCAGGCGGCGAGCTTGCGGTCCGACAATTGATCAATCCGTTCGCCGCCGACCACCACGGATCCTTTGGAGGGCCGGTCCAGTCCGCCGATGAGATTGAGCAGGCTGCTTTTGCCGGAGCCGGAAGGGCCCATCAACGCCAGGAACTCGCCTTTGGGAACCTGGAGATTCACGCCTTCGAGCACGTGAATATCCTCGGTGCCGCGATGGAAAACCTTTTCCACGCCTTCGATTCGAACCAACATGCCGTCGTTATCACTCATCGTTTTGCCTCCTCCACACGGTCTCCTTCCGCCAGGTTTTCCGGCCCATCCACAATCACCTTTTCCCCGGCCGCCAAGCCGGCCAGCACCACCACCTCATCGTTCCGGGCGCTGCCGAGCGTGATGGCGCGGCGTTCGGCGCGGCCGTTTTGCAGGACGAGCACCTGGTCGCGCCCCTCTTTCCGGCGCACGGCCGCTTTCGGCAACATGAATCCTTTCTGGCCGGTCTGGAATTCCTTCCCGCCCTGAAAGGCCACCTTCACTCCCATGTGCGGCAGAATTCGCGGGTCGAGCTTCTCGAAGGCCACCCGCACCTTGACGGTCGCTTTTTGGCGGTCGGCGGTGGGGATGATGGCAATCACCTTGGACGGAATCTTCCAATCCGGATAAGAATCAAGGGTGGCCTCCACGGGCTGGCCGGCCTCGACCCGGTTGATGTAACTTTCGTTGACGTCGATTTCGATTTCCAGCGAGTCCATATCGACAATCGTGCAAATACCGGTGCGGGTGAAACCGCCGCCGGCTGAAACCGGGGAGATCATCTCGCCTGGCTGGGCGTTCTTAGAGGTGACAATGCCGCTGAAGGGTGCGCGAATCACGGTGTCATCCATCTGTTGCTGCCAAAGCGACACTTGTTTTTCGCCGACCGTCGTCTCGACCTGCTGGCGGTCCAACCGTGCTTTCAGCGAATAGAATTCACCTTCAGCCCGGTCCAGTTCAGCTTGGCTGGAAATCCGGTCTTTCACGAGTTCTATCATTCGCTTGAGCTCGCGTTGGGCTTCCTCCAAGCGAACTCTGGTTTCAGCGAGAGCGCTCCGGGAGGCGTCCAATTGCGCTTCCGCCAATTGAAGGTTGGCCTTGACATTGGAGTCATCCAGGCGCGCCAGCACCTGGCCGGCCAGCACTTTCATGCCTTCCTCGATCAGCACTTCGATGACCTTGCCGGTGACTTTGGAGGAGACGGTGGCTTCGCGGCGGGCGGTCACATAGCCGGAAGAATTCAACAACGTTTTCTGCCCGGCGGTCGGATTCTCCCGCACCATCAACGTGCGAACCTCCATGGCCTTGGGACGGGTGAACCACCAACCGGAAACAATCGCCACCAGCAAAAGGACGAGCGCCACCAGGCCGAGGCCGGCCAAAGAATGGTTCTTCGCCGCCGCGGACCGATCAATGCGCAACTCATCAAGGGCGCCTTTCTCGAGACTCATATCGAATAACACCGGTTAGGAAACAGGGTTTGGCAGCCAGGGTCAAGCTGGCGATGATGGTTTTGCGCCGACACACTGACGATGAGGGCGCTGAACATGAGGAGAACCCGCCCGGTCTCCTTTCACCCCGGGAATAGCAGATTTTTCTAGGCCCCATTGGCGGGCGGACCAACGAGTAACTGGCGGAGCTCTGCCAACTCAGCATCAGGACAGTCGAGACCTGTCACCTCCGCTTGATGAAGAAGCTCGGCGCCCACCATACCGCTGCCGAGGTGCGCAAGGAACTGGAGTTGGGGCTCTGCAACTCACAGGTCCTGAGTCATGGCTCAACTTTTATTGAGAGACTTGGAGGGCAAAGCTCTGTCCTCAAATCCTCTGCTTTTCCAAACAACAAAACCCAGCAGGACGGTTCCGAGGAGCAAGCCTGCCAGAACTTCCCGGATCATCTGTTCCATGGGAATTCCCAGCGAGGCTGCCAGCACGGCCAGCAGTAAAACCGCGATGGTCTGGCCTCTGGCCTTGCGTTCCTGCCCTGACGCCCTGCGAAAAAATGCAACTTCCAAAACCAGAAGAAAGGTGAAAAAAGCGGGCCAATGGCCGGCGTTTTCTTGGGAAGAGGACCAAAACCTGGCGGTCATTGCAAGGGCAAAGTAGCCTGCAATTCGCATCAGCACGAGTGCCCCGTGACTGGCATTCACCCAGGAATAATCCGCGGTTTCGACGGTGGTTTCAGCGGCTTTGATGGCTCCAGCCCGCTGGAACACCCACACAATGAATCCACCGAGGGCCAACCCCAGGCCGAGGGCAATCCACGGTGTACCAGGCACCAGGAACGTCCCTCGAAATATAGGGTCCGTGGATAGTTTATAAGCTCCCAGCCCGGAAAAAAGGAGGCACAAAACCCCGAGAAAAAAGATAAAGTGTTTGCCGGCGTCTCGAGTGCCGCGCCACCAGGAAAAGGCCGGACATGCCATAGCCAGGTACATGGCAATTTGAGCAAACCACCAGGCGGTGTGTGTGCCGATAGAAATCAACGCGGCCGCTTGGTTGACGAACACTAGGGCGATGATGACCGCCAGTATCACCAGGTTAAACGCCTTTCTTTGGCCGATGGTCGATAACACCTCCTTGGGTTGGGGGGGAAACAACACTTCCTCATCCTTCCGTTCCACCCCAAATTGCAATCGGCGGTATTCCTTGATGACGTTCAACAGAAGCAAAGCGCCAAACCAAGCGGCAGAAAAACACGCAAAGGCAAAGATCGAAATTTTCCCCGTATTCTCCGCACGGAGACTGCGCCAGATCCATTCATGGACCATGGCCAGAGTGGAGTTAACAGATACCGCCATCTCGAAGAAGGCCAACACCGCATAGACCTTCAGGTGGCGCGCCAGCACTGAAAACCTCCGCTTGCGATCCACAAAATCAACGAAAACAAACGCCGCCAGTCCCATGCCAAGCGGAACTGCCAGCACGAAGGAAACAATAAACCAGACTCCAGAGGCGGGGGTTTTAGGGGCGGCGTGCGTTTGCAGCCAGACCAGGTAGCGGCTTCGGTCCCAGAACCCGAACGCCAATCCTGACACGCCCAGCACGACCGCGGCCAGGGCGGCTGTGATCATCCAGGGATGACGCTGGATCCAGGCGCCGGCTTTGCGAAAGGAGCTGGCCGGGCGCGCCCAAATCGGTTCGTGATTCAGGAACCGCCCCAGTTCCTCCGCCAGCATCCGTGCCGAGCTGTAACGGTGGTCCGGCTTCTTCTCCAGGCATTTCAGGCAAATCGTCTCCAGGTCGGACGGCAGCTTGGAATTCAGCTTCGAGGGCGGCGCCGGATCGTTGTCAATGACCTGGCGCACGGTTTCCATCGCGGTCTTGCCACGAAACGGTGGCTGGCCGGTCAACAGTTCGTAAAGAATTGCGCCCAGAGAATAAACATCGCTGGCCGGCCCCACCAAATCTTGCCGGCCCGCCGCCTGTTCGGGCGGCATGTAGCTGGGACTGCCCATCACCGCGCCTTCGGTCGTCAGGCTGGATTCCTGGTTCACCTGCTTCGCCAGGCCAAAATCGGTGATCCGGGGAATTCCCCGGCTGTCGATGAGCACGTTGTGGGGTTTGAGGTCCCGATGGAGGATGCCCCGTTGGTGCGCGAATTGGATGGCCTCGGCGAGAGTTTTGACCAATTCAGCCGCTTTGATCGCCGGCATGGGTCCTTCCTTTGACCCTGAGGCCAGGCTCGGACCATCCACGTAATCCATCGAGAAATAATGCCGGCCTTCGTGTTCTCCGATCTCATGGATGGCTACAATGTTCGGATGCTGCAAATTGGCCGCGGCCTCCGCCTCGGTGCGGAACCGCTTGACCTCAACGTCACCGGCCAACTGTCCGGCCAGGATCATCTTCACGGCCACGATCCGGTGGAGGCTCTTTTGCCGGGCCTTATAGACGACGCCCATCCCGCCCCGGGCAATCTCCTGGATCAATTCGTAATCGCCGAAATACCGGATGGTGGGGCTGACCTCGACGACGGAGGAGGCGTCTATGGTGAGAGTCTGGTCCGGTGATGGAGGCGAAGCGGTTGAACTCTGGGTCTTCAAGGCCGCCTGGGCAAGGCATTGTGGGCAAAGGCCTTGCGGCGCATCGGCGGGAAGCGGGGAGCCACAATCAGGGCAGGTTCCAGTGGTGCTCATAGCCGAATCAGCGGTTGCCGTGTTTTGAAGTTCATGCGGAGGTTCCTGGCTTGTCCGGTTGGGCGGTTTCGCCGGAGGGTTTCGCGATTTTCAACCCGCCGGCCTCCTTGGGTGGAACGAATGTATCCCAAGTGCGCCCGGATTCCGGCGTGTAGTTGCCTGCCGTGGCCTGGCCGGGCGCGGCTGGGATGGTGATCAAGTGTTTGCAGGCCGGGCAAACGATCTGCTTGCCGCTCAGGCTTTCATCGCACTTGAGGTGTTGTTCGCAGTGGGGACAGTTCCATTTGAATTCGCTCATAAGGGAGTTGTTGGGTTGCCAGGTTGTTTACAGGTTGCCCACAAACCGGGCAAGAGGTTTTCCGATGTCTTTTCCGATGTCTTTCAAGAGAGTTGCATGTGCCATTTCCCGTGTACACAGGAAACGAGCAGGAAAGGTAACGGCGAATAACGAATCTTGTAAAGGTAGGCGCGCTGTCCTTGCACCCGGCTCAAGAAACCGCGCTCGGCGTCGTCGCTCGAAAAAAGAAAGTCATTTATCCGCCCGCTCCAGCAGAAGCCGGAGAAAATGTTCCGCAAAAAGTGCTAATCCATTCTCACTCCAATCCTACCCCCTCGGCCTGCAATTCTCCATGACTGTGACGCAAAAAACCAAAAAAACCAAGTTCTCGCTTGACATTCGGAAGCAACGGGAGCAAAGCCTTTGTTGATTTGTAGTATTCTGGAGCAGGTGCTGAATGCCAGCAGCCGCGGGCGGTAGAATGTTGTTGAGATTTGTCCAACCTGTTTTAGGGGCGACAGCTATCAGGCTGGCGAGTCTGAGGATTCCTGTGGATCGGGTGTCGGGATCGAGAATTCTGATGAGGGCAGGAATTGTTGGGTGTGTCGTCCGGCGTGCTGTCTGTTGAGGTCGGAATTTTAAGACTGCATCCGATGCGACAACCGGGTGAAAACTTTTCATCAGGGATTTGCGGTCGCGGCACCTGACCTGCTTGTCGCTCTCAGAACGCGGTTGTGCCGCGAATCGCTGGATAGTCTGGAACCATGAGTTTGGGATCCGTAGCACCCTGAGGAAGCCGGCTTCTGGCAGCTAGGCGACTGCGGGCGGTGAGTTGTGTAGTGTCACGTTGTCGTTGATGAGTGAGTTGAGTAAGCTTATGGGCGTAGACCTCTATTCAAACTTCGGAATGCACAATGGGTTTAACCGTTGCGCAGTCGTGCAGCACATGGGGGAGGAGCTTCCCTGCCTCGGTTTCAGATTCCAGTTGGAGATGTCCTTACACCATGCCAACCCACCGGGTTCGGACCGCGATGTTGACCGGCTTGCAGATTGTCATGTTGTTTTATGACGAAAATCAAGAATCCCAAGCCACACCCGGCGCCGGAAGTGCGTCGCGGGTTCACCTTAATTGAGCTGCTGGTGGTTATCGCGATCATCGCGATTCTCGCCGCGATGCTGCTGCCCGTCTTGTCGAAAGCGAAGCACAAAGCGCAAGGCATCATGTGCATGAACAACCACCGCCAACTGACTCTGGCGTGGCGGATGTACGCCGAGGACAATCGGGACGAATTGGTTTATGCCAGTCACAGCGGGACCGCCAATAACCCGCTGAACAAACATGCGTGGACCTGGACGGAAATGGACTTTTCCGCCAATCCGAAGAATTGGGACATTAACGCGGATATCACCCAGCGTCCGTTGTGGCCTTATAACAAGAGTCCAAATATCTACAGATGCCCGTCCGATCGCTCCTATGTGATTGTGAACGGCGAGCGCAAGCCGCGGGTGCGGACCATGTCCATGAATTTCTTCCTCGGTGGCTTCGCCGGCTCGCCCGGCAACGCCTCCTTCGCGGCACCCTATACCATCTATCTCAAGTACATCCAGTTTACCAGTGGGATAAGTTCGCCGGGCGCAGCCAAGACTTGGGTGTTTCTGGATCAACGGGAGGATACCATCAACTGGGGGAATTTCATGACTCACATGGATGGCTTTAATCCGCACAACCCCGCGCTCTATAAATTCACCATGGACCTGCCGGGGGCCTACCATAATAACGCCTGTGGTTTTTCCTTCGCCGACGGTCACTCGGAGATTAAGAAGTGGCGCGATCCCCGGACCACGCCCCGCCTCAAGTTAACTCGGCAAGCGCCTTCCAGCAGCGATACTCCGTCTCCCAGAAACGCGGACGTGGCTTGGCTGCAAGAGCGCACCACGCGTCCCAAGAACTGGTCCGGCCAGTGAAACTTCCGCCGGCGCGCGCCGGATGCGGAAGGGCTCGACCCGAACCCAGAACCAGACCCACAGCAGTCTGCCATGACACAGATGAACGTAATCTCATCGTTGACTTTACGCTCCCGACTCTGTTTGACTTCCCGCCAGCCTAGAACAACAACCAAAACCATCCAGAATCATTCGTACCTATGAAGAATCCTGCTCGACTCCGCCTCGTCGCCGCGTGCGTTGTATTGCTCTACAGCGTCCTGCCCACCCGGGCTGATTACTCCACAACTGTGGCCTCACACAATCCGCTCGGTTACTGGCGCTTCAGCGAAGCGGCAGCGTCACCGGCGTTGAATAAAGTCGCCAATGCCTCCCCGATGGGAAGCGTTCTGGATGGTTACCTCGTGCTCGACGCCGTCAAAGGGCAGACCGGTGTGGTCGGCAATTCCCTCCGGCTTTCCAACCCCGGCGTCGCCGCGGGGTATTGCGGCTCGAAACTGGAGATTCCCTTCAACTACGCCCTGAACAAGAGCGGCGCGTTCAGCTTCGAGTGCTGGGTCAAACCCAACAGCCTGGGCGCGGACGGCACCGGCATGGCCGTGTTCTCCTCCATGATGAATGACTTTGCCCCGTCCAGCCGGCGTGGATACCTGATGTACGTCAACAACAACGGTCGCTTTGAATTTCGCCTGGGGAATGCCAGCGGCTATGTGGGGACGGTTAACAACGCGGCGAATCCGTCGTACAATGCGGCGCTCGGGATCTGGCGCCACGTCGTTTGCGTGTTCGACGGCACCCGGACGAAGATTATCGTGGATGGTGTCAATGTGGCCAGTGTCACTCTTACGGCAAACCAGATTGCCTCCCTGGAACAGAATACTCAGATGCCGCTGCGCCTCACGGGCACGCCATTCAACGGCAGTCTCAGTGACAGCCCCCTCATCTCCGCGGGCGGCGTTTCGGGCAATCGCGGGTTCGATGGCTGGGTGGACGAAGTGGCCTACTATCCTTATGCCCTGACCACCAATCAATGCGCCGCCCATTTCGCCGCGGCGACCACGAATGCCGCCGGCTACAGTGCTCAAATCCTGGCCGACAATCCGACGGGCTATTGGCCGATGAACGAGGAGGCCTACCCGGCTCCCGCCCCCGCCACTTTTCCCGTCGTGGCCAACAGCGGGACTTTGGGCAGTGCGGCAGATGGCACCGTCGTCTGGGGCGGGCTGACCGGACAAGAGGGTGCTTCTTATCCTGGGTTTGGCGCGAATAATACCGCTTGTTTCCTGGATGGCGCAAACGGCTACATGAAACTCGGTCAACCCGCTGGCTTGGACATCACCGGCAACATCACCATGATGGCTTGGATCAAGCCGACCGTGAGAAACTTCTTCCGCGACATCGTGGCGCGCGGTTGGGACGGAGCGTATGCGGAAACTTTCCTGCGTATTTCCCGGGGCACGGACCTCTCCGGCACGGGTTTTGGCATCACCAACCACTATGAAGTCGGAGCGACCGATGGGAATACCTACGACTCGGTTCAGGTCGTCATGCCTGAAGGCGACCTGGGCAACTGGGTGTTCCTTGCGGGTACTTATGATGGCAGCGCTTGGATCCTCTACCGGAACGGCCAGGCCATCGGCTCGGTGTCGAGTGCCACCGGCCCCATCTTCACCACTAACGCCTGGGCGATCGGCGCGCAAAGCGATGCCGACATTGGCGGCCCCTTTGCCACGCCCGGCGGCATCAGCACGTTCTTCGGTGGACACATTGACGAGGTGGCGATCTTTAACAGCGCATTGTCCGCGGCGGACATGGCCAACTTCTACAATGCGGCCCAAGTGCCACCCGTCATTACTCGCTCCGTCGTCCACCCGGGCGGCTATGTCAATGCGACGTGGCCCACCTTGTTCAAAGGCGGCGCGGCGACCTTGAGCGTCTGGGCCGAGGGCAGTCCGCCTCTGAGCCATCAATGGTATTCCAACGGTGTGCGCCTGGGTGTTACGGCCACAAACCTGACCTTGAACGACCTTCAGGTGGGTACCCCCACCTATTCCGTCGTCGTGACCAACGCGTACGGGGCCGTGACCAATTCGGTGACCCTGACGATCGTGGCGGCACCGCCGACCTTCACGCAAAACCCGATCCCGTTGGCCCGCTTTGCGGGACAGCCGTTCAGTTTTTCGGTGACCACGGCGGGCAGCACGCCGCAAACCTATCAGTGGAAGACCAACGGCGTGGACATTCCGGGGGCCACTTCCTCGACCTACAACGGGGTCGCCAGCCGGGCCAACGCATTCCAGTATAGTTGCACCGCCAGCAACGAAGCCGGCACCGCCGACAGTACGCCGGCCACGCTCAACGTTTTCCCGGCCGCGTCCGGCTACAGTGCGTCGGTTGTGGGCAGCGCCCCTATCGCCTACTGGCGGCTCGGGGAGGCGAGTGGCACCACCGCCTACGATTACGCCGGCGCGAACAACGGCACCTATTTCAATACCTCGCTGGGCCAGAACGGCTATGTCACCATCGACAGCGACAAAGCCGCGGCTTTCAGCGGTGAGAATAGCTACGTCGGGCTCATCAGCGGAAAGGCGATTAACTTCGAAGGGACAAACGCCAGCTTCACCTTGGAGTGCTGGGTCAATGGTGCGGAAGGCACGGCCGACGAATCCACCATCATTGGCAAGGGCACTGGCTCCGATGGGACAACGGCGAACGAGCAATTCGCGCTCGACGTTGCCTTTGGTCAATATCGGTTCTTCGTCCGCGGCAAAAACAACGTCATCTACTCGGCCGAAGCCGCTATCGGGCCCAACGGCACCTGGCAGCATGTCGTTTGTGTTTATGACCAGTCCAACCCGGCGTCTGCGGCAATGTCCATCTATGTGAATGGCGAACTTTCCGGCACTGGCTCGGGTCGTCCGGCGAGTTTGGGAGGATTACAGCCTTCCTCATCTCCCGTTTCCATCGGATCCAAGCGGTTGGGCAATGCTCCCGCCTACAATGGCACTTTCAACGGCACATTGGATGAGGTGGCCATTTACAGCACGATCTTGGACGCGGCGACGGTCCAGGCGCATTACGGTTCAGCCTATGGGCCGAGCACGCCGCCCCAAATCAGTGTGCAGCCCAAGCCCGTAACCACTTACGCCACGCTCAAGGCCACGTTCACCGTAGCCGCATTCGGCACGGTGCCGCTTACTTATCAGTGGCGCAAGGACGGTCTGGACATTGGTGGTGCCAATAGCGCCTTCTACGCGATCAACAACCTGACCTCCGGGGACGAAGGCCGCTATACCGTGGTGGTTGAGAATGCGCTGGGCCGCCAGACCAGCGCACCCCCGGCCACCCTGACGGTGCTCGCCGCCCCGACTAGTGCGGTGGCGGTTCCGGGCATGGTCCTGCATCTGCCGTTTGACAACAACCTGTTGGATTCCTCGGGACGCGGAAACCACGGCGTCGCGATCAATCGAACTGACACGTTAAGCAGCAACGTCGTGGCGGCTGTCTTCAACCCGGGCAAGGTGGGTCAGTCGCTCCACTTCGAGTCTGACTTCGGACGTCCAGGCGCTGCGGGAGAAACCACTGCGACCAACACAAGTTACGTCACGTTGGGCGTCCGTCCCGACCTCCAATTCGGTCAGGACACGGACTTCACCGTCGCCTTCTGGGTCAAGTTGCCACTTAATTTCACCGGCGGTGACCTGCCGTTCTTCACCAGCACGGCCGGCTCGCTCGGCGGTCAGGGCTTTGTCTTCTCCCCGGCCTATGGTTACGGCAACGGCAGCGGTGCGAATCCCGACACGCCCCCGCTTAATTATGGCGGCTGGGGGATGTCGCTCTACGACGCCGGCTCGGACAACGGGGCCCGCATCTACGGCGACCTCGGCAGCATCAACGACGGCGAGTGGCATCACTTGGTGTTCGTCTTCGAGCGCAACTCCCAAGTGGTGACCTACCTCGATGGTTCCGTGGCCAAAGCCTACAAGATCTCCGGCACCACGACGGCGGCAGCCAAGACCATTGATACGGGCCTCCCGGTCACCATCGGCCAGGATCCGACCGGTCTCTACGCGGAAACAGGCTCGGGCGACATTGATGACATCGGCGTGTGGCGGCGGGCCATCACGTCCCTCGAGGCCGCCTCGCTTTACGTCGCGGGGGCCAATAACCTGAGCTTCATCGGCCTCACCCTGACCATCGAGCGGGTTGGCAACGACATCAAGTTGACCTGGGATGCGGGTGTGCTCCAGCACGCCGATGACGTGGTCGGGCCGTACACCGACGTCCCGGGCGCAACGTCGCCTCGCGTGGTTTCACCGAACGAGGACCAGAAGTACTACCGGGTTAGGAATTAGAAGCCTCGGTCGAAACATCTGCAACCGGACGGCTGGAAGTTTGCTTCCAGCCGTCTTTGCCTTCATCCGGGCGCACCGGGGAAATCCTTCTTGCAACTAAGTCTCAATTAATTTAGTTTGTCGCCATGAACGAAGAGATGCCCGCGGTTGTGGCCAACGCAGAGTGTCCTCAGCCTTTTATCTGCCCGCTGAGCCACGTCCGCGCCGGCTCCGCCGTTCGCATCAAACAACTTACAGCTTCTCCGGAAGTGACGCATCGGCTTCGGGAAATGGGTTTTTGCGAGGAACAAAAGATCAAATTGCTGAGCCAGCAGACCAACATCATTTGCCAAGTCTGCAATGTTCGTTTGGGCATCAGCCCGCAATTGGCCGAGCAAATCCTGGTGCAGCCGCTCTCCGCGCAACAACGGGTGGCCTGACTTATGCCTGCCACAAGCCTGCCTTTGACCTCCCTGGCTGTGGGTGTCACCGCGACCGTCATGGAAATCAAAGTGCCCCCGGCCAATCGCCCGCGCCTGATGGAAATGGGCTTGCTGGTCGGAACGACCGTGGAACTGATCCGCTTTGCACCTTTGGGCGATCCCGTCGAAATCAAGGTGCGCGGCTACCATCTGACGTTGCGCAAGCACGAAGCCGAGCAAATCCTGGTTCGCTGCGAATCAGAGAATTGATCTTCCTTCGCTCACTTCAATGGCCGCTGTTTCCGACAACCTGCCCATGGCTGAAAAGCCCGCCGTGGCTTACGTGGCGCTGACGGGCAATCCCAATTGCGGAAAAACGACGCTGTTCAACGCGTTGACAGGGCTGCGGGCCAAGGTGGGCAACTACGCCGGCGTCACCGTCGAACGCAAGGAAGGACGATTGCTGGGAACCACCGCGAAGGCGCCGGTGATGATTCTTGATTTGCCGGGGACTTACAGCCTCAGCCCGCAATCGCTGGACGAGCAGATTTCGCGGGATGTCCTGTTTCACCGCCTGCCCGAGGTGCCCGCCCCGCGACTGGTGGTGGTGGTGGTCGATGCGTCCAATCTCGAGCGCAATCTTTACTACGCCACGCAAGTGCTTGATCTCGGTTACCCAACCCTGATCGCGCTCAATATGATCGATGTCGCCGCCAGCCAGGGGCAACAAATCGACGCCGGCAAACTGGCGGCGGCTTTGGGAGTCCCTGTTTTCCCCATCATTGCCAGCACCGGCCAAGGGGTCCCAGCCTTGCGCGACCACATCGTGCCCATGCTGCGTGAGACGGCCCAAGCGGCTCCCGGCGGCTCTTTTTGCGAGTGGCCCGGTGCTTGGGCAGAGGAAATCAACGGTCTCGCCGATCTGCTGACGAAATCAGCGCGGTCGCGGCATACTTCAGCTCGATCCGAGGCTTTGTTGATTTTGAGCGATGAACGAGTGCTGTTGAACGGAAGGTATTATGCCGAGGAGATTCGCCAAGCCGCCCTGGCCGCGCGGCAACGGCTCGAAACGCAGGGATACGATTGGCGCAGCAGGCCGATCGAAACCCGCTACGCGCGCGTCGCCGCCATCCAACAGGAAGTCCTGACCGCAGATCAAGCCCAGCAGGAAACCGTCAGCGACAAACTGGACCGCGTTCTCACCCATAAAATTTGGGGCATGCTGATCTTTGTGGCGATCATGGCGCTGATGTTCCAAAGCATTTTTAGCTTTGCCGAATATCCCATGAAAGGGCTGGAGCAAGGCGTGGCCTGGCTGGGCGACGGCGTGGGCCGGCTGATTCCACCGGGCGATTTGCACAGCCTGATGGTGGATGGCATCATTGCCGGCGTGGGGGCGGTGATCGTTTTCCTGCCGCAAATCTGTCTGTTGTTCCTGTTCATTGGCTTGTTGGAGGACACGGGTTACATGGCCCGGGCGGCGTTCCTGATGGACCGGGTCATGAGCAAAGTCGGGCTGCACGGCAAGAGCTTCATTCCCATGCTCAGCTCCTTTGCTTGCGCCATTCCGGGCATCATGGCCACGCGCACCATCGAAAGCCCCAAAGACCGGCTGGTGACGATTCTGGTGGCGCCGTTGATGAGTTGCTCGGCGCGTTTGCCTGTCTATACTTTGCTGATCGCAGCCTGCATTCCCGACCAGCCCGTGATGGGAGTCTTGACGCTGCCGGGCCTCACCATGCTGGCCATGTATTTGCTCGGCATCGTGGTCGCGCTGTTGATGGCGTGGCTGTTCAAGAAGACGCTGTTAAAAGGCGAAACGCCCTTGCTCATCATGGAGCTGCCTCCTTACAAACGGCCCGTGGTCAAGGTCGTCCTGCGTCACATGTGGGACCGCTCCCAGATCTTTCTCAAGCGGGCGGGGACGGTCATCCTTGGGATCAGCATTCTGCTCTGGTTCCTGGCCAGTTACCCTCGGAATAGTGACACGGAAAAGGAATTCGCCGCCCGGCGCGCGGCACTCATTTCCGCGTCTGCGTCAAATGCAACCACTCCTCTGGCGCTCGCTCCGGCCAGGGTCAGCCCACTGGAAGAATTGGACAAGCTGGAAGCGGGCGAGAAATTGCGGGCGAGCTTCGCCGGGCGCTTCGGCCAATGGATCGAACCGGTCATCGCGCCCCTGGGATTTGACTGGAAGATCGGCATTGGCATTGTGGCCTCGTTTGCGGCTCGCGAAGTTTTCGTCAGTACCATGTCCACGGTCTATAATGTGGGCCAAGCCGACGACTCGGACGAAAGCACGCGGACTTTGGCGCAGACACTGCGGACCCAAACCCGGCCGGATGGCACCCTGCTTTACACGCCGCTCATGGCCGTCACGTTGATGGTCTTTTATGTTTTCGCACTCCAATGCGCCAGCACCGTGGCCATTGTCCGGCGCGAAACCAACTCCTGGAAATGGCCATTGTTTCAGTGGGCTTACATGGGCGCGCTGGCGTGGGTGCTGGCGTTTCTCACTTACCACGGCGGACGATTATTGGGCTGGAATTAGCGGATGGCGATTGCACAAGCTTCCTGCCTGCACGTGAGGGGTAAGAGCCGCGCTGCCGGAAACCTATTTAAGGTCCAGATGCTTCACCTCGACCAACCGATGGCCGAGCATATCCACGGCGGCCGGAATGGCTTCGAGCACGAGGTAACCGATCAAAGGTTCATACTGACCGTCCGCAGGCTTCATCTCGACAAACATGACTTCGCCATGAACGCGTCGGAAGCCCTCCAACTCGATGGTGAACGGGCCGGCAACCTGCCCGGAGATGGTTTTCTGGTCAGCGGTTTCAACTGCCAGAGTGGCCGAACTGGCGGCTTGGCCGAGGCGATCCTTCCACGCCGACGGCAATACCATGTGCGACGCCCCCGTGTCCACCAGCGCGTCGCAACGAAGATTCTTGCTCGCGTCGAGGGGGTTGGTGATTTCAACGGATTTGATGATTCGCCCCATAACGTGCTTAATTCTACAGCCTTTCTCCATGCCACGCGAGCTGCGGCACGTTCACAGCACGATCTCCTCTTTCTCAAAGTCAAATTGGGCGACCTTCTTCTGCAAGTAACTCAGCATCGCCATGTTCAGCGCGGTTTGCACCTGGAACCCGAAGCCGACGTCGCTGACCGGTTTCTGCCGGGAGCGAACGCAATCGGTGAAGTTCTTCCAGTGCGAACGGGTCGTATCTGAGCGGCCGCCCTGGATGACGCGTTTCTCGCCCTGGCGCGGAATCAGCGTGTAGTTGTCCACGCCGGAAGACCAGTCGGTTTGCAGCACGATGGAGCCTTCATCGCCGCGGATGACCGGATCGGTTTGGTGTTCGTTGCTGAGGGTGCAGACCATCGTCACCGAAAGCTTCTGCGGGTAGTCGAGGCACATGTTGAAGGTGTCCGGCACCTCCCGGTCGTAGTTGTCGTATTTGAAAATGCCTCCCGAGGCCACCGCCAGCGATGGGAACTTCAAACCGAGGATGTTGACAAACGGCGTGAACACATGCGGGAAGAGATCGGTGCAGGGACCGCCGGCATAATCGAGGTACTTCCGCCAACTGAAATAACGATCCACCGTGAAGGGCACCTTCGGCGCATCCCCGAGAAACGCTTCCCAATCAAGATCAGGCCCCGGCTTGGCCGTGCGATCAGGAATGGGCATGCGCTCGCCCCAGTCACCGTACCGATAAAATCCGGCCTGCACATGCTGAACGCGGCCAATCGCGCCCCCTTGAACCAGGTCGGCGACCTTCTTCCATTCCGGGCTGGAGTTGGCCTGGTTGCCGATCTGGACGATGCGCTTCAGCCGCACGGTTTCCTGGTAGAACTTCTTGCTCAGATCAAACTGCGCCCAGTGGCCCATCGGTTTCTCGCAATAAACATCCTTGCCGGCATGGATGGCCTCCAGCGCTTGCGGCACGTGCAGGCGGTCCGGCGTGGCGATGCAGACCACGTCCACGCTCTTGTCTTCGAGCAATTCCTGGTGGCGCTTGTAGATCTTGGCTCCCGTTTGCCGGGCCGCTTCTTCACGGCGAAAGCCGTAAGTGTCGCTCACCGCTACGATCTGAAGCTGCTCCCCGGAGGCGATAAGTCCCTTGACGGTGTTGACGTGGCTCATGCCGCGTCCGCCGACGCCGATGAAGCCGACGCCCAAACGTTCGTTGGCTCCCTGGACATTGGTGCGCGAAACCATGGTGGTGGCTGCGACGCCGAGAAAGGCGGCGGATTGGGCGGTGGCACCGATAAACTTCCTGCGGGTCACGTTTTTTTGGTCCGGTGAATTGCGTTGTCTTTGGATTCTCATAGGCTCCTTATCTCGGACGGCGGCCTTTGGCACTTTGTTCACACGAAATGACGTTGTCCTGAACTACTACGCGTTCTCCTCCTGCAGCACCTTCGTCAGATACGTCAGCGATCGCTTCGCCTCCGGCTCCGTCCCGCACTCGACGGAGAGCACGCCCTTGTAGCCGGCCTCCTTCAATCGCTTCACGATCCGGTGCCAGTCGATTTCCCCGTCGCCGCAGGCGCAGCCGACCGCCGTGCCCGTCACCTTGCCGCGTTCGGCGTCGGCCTGCTGGCGCGAGATGTCCTTGGCATGGACGTGCACGACCTTGCCGATGACGGCTTCGAGCATCGCGTAAGGGTCTTCGCCGGAGAGGAACGTGTTGCCGCAATCGTAGTTCACGCGAATCCAGGGCGAGTCCACCAGTTCCAGAATGCGCGTGAGGCTCTTGATCTTTGCGGTGTAAGGTCCGTGCTGTTCGACGCCGAGGTACACGCCGTTTTCCGCGCAAGTCTCGGCGATGGCGCGGAGATTGATTTTCATGACGTCGTAGGCGTCCTGCTCGGTCATCCACTTCGGCGGGTACATGTCTTCGGTGATCTGGACGACGTTGACGCCGAGAGCCCGAGCGTAGCGGATGCCGCGCCGGGCGTAGAGCACGCCCCACTCCGGGTTGAGAAGGTCGGAGTGCGAGGAGAGGCCGCTGATCTTCACGCCCGCCTCGGCGCACAGGTCCTGAATCTGTTTCGGGTCGGTGTCCATGCTCGTCACGTGGCAGTAGCCGGCGTTGGAAAGCAAGCAGCGGCCCATGAGGAAGCACGGCTCGACCCACTTGTACCCCATCTGGCCGGCGGTCTTGAGGCCGTAAGCGAGGCTCTTGTCCGCGTGTCGGACGTATTCGAGGTTGACGCCGATCTTCATCCGGCCTTCGTCCGCGCGGCCTTGGGCAGGTTCGGCAGCTTGGACCGAAACTGTGCTGTCGGCGCCGAGGGCCGTGCCGAGCGCGCCGGCCGCGGCGACCGAGGTCTTGAGGAAATCCCTGCGGGGCATTTCGCCCGCGGGCGAATCATTGTGCTGCGTCGAATTCGGTGTCATGACAGTCCTCCGTCTTGTCGGAACAAGTGATAGGCAGTTGCTTTCTGGCGGCGGGATTGCCGGCCATCGCGTGCCAACTCAGCGTCCGGTGGTTCATGGACTGCCTTTAGCCCAAACGCCGCGTCCTGACAAGGCAAAACGAGAAAGAGAGCGCGCAGGGAGAACGCGCTTTACGAAGCGAGCCTTTGATGAAAGCATGAACGGCAAAAATATGATCTCCACACTGACAGCAGATTGCGTCTGGGGCGCGTATCTGGAGGAGCCGTGCCGGCGCGTTATCGAAATCGACGAGCGCGACTCGCTCTATGGACTGCATCTGGCCATCCAGGCGGCAGTGAACTTCGACAACGATCACCCCTTTGAGTTCTACGCCGCGCGCACGGTGCGCTCGCGCCCGCGCTTTTCCCTCGGCTCGGAAGCCGTCGAGATGGGTTTGGGCGGCATTTCGTCACATCTCGATAGGGATATGGCATGGCTGGCAGGCTTTGGATTCGACAAACCGCCTGCCCGGCATCTCGCGGCGTTACAATGGGCCGCCCGGCTGGCCAGGATGGATGATCCGCCGCTGTGCGAGATTTACCCTTTGCCCGAGCGGCTCAAGCTCTATTACTGGTTCGACTTCGGCGATGACTGGAAGTTTGAAATCAAGAAAGCGCGCCACCCAAAACCGCCGGAGCGGCGCGTCAAGTACCCGCGCGTCATCGAAAAGGTTGGCCCCAATCCGGTGCAATATCCGAACCTCGATGAGTAAAAGCTCTCTGAGGCCCGCCAGGCTTGCGCACGAATCCACATTAAATCGCATGAACGCCCAAGCCGATTCTCGGGATGCCGCCAACGCGCCGCTGACGCTGCGTCGCGCCGAGCGAGCGGAGGCGCCTGCTTTGCTGCGTTTGATTGTCGCGCTGGCGGAGTTTGAAAAGCTGCCGCCACCCGACGCGGACGCGCAGCGCCGGCTGATCGAGGACGGGTTTGGAGCGCGGCCCCGGTTTGAGGCCTGGCTGGCCTTCTGCGAGGGTGTTGGGGATCCGGTGGGCTACGCCTTTTTTTTCGAAATGTATTCTTCTTTTCTCGCCCGCCCGACGCTCTTTTTGGAGGATGTGTTCGTCCTGCCGGCCTACCGCCAGCGCGGCATCGGCGGCGCCCTCTTGCAGCAGTGCATTCGGATCGCTCACGAGCGCGGCTGCGGGCGCATGGAATGGGCCTGCCTGGACTGGAACACGAAGGCGCAGGAGGTGTACCAGAAACTGGGGGCCCGGCAGCTTTCTGAATGGTATTCCTATCGCCTGACGCGCGAGGGGATGGAAAAGGTCTTGTCCAAGCCGTGACGAGGAAAAGGAAATTGCTCGTCAGCCTGGCAGAAGAAGGCATCCTGCCGCAGGACACTGGAACGGCTGAAGACAGCTTTTGAGCAGCCAACATGAAAATAAACTGGTACGAAGACTTTTTTCACGGCGTGGCCAACGATCTTTGGCGCAAGTGCCTCAGCCCGGAACAGACCCGCGCCGAAGCGAACTTCCTGGAAAAGACGCTCGGCCCAAAATCGCGCTTGCTGGATGTGCCGTGCGGCAACGGGCGGCACTCGCTGGAACTGGCCAAACGCGGCTGTCGCGTGACCGGCGTGGACATCTCGGCGGAGTTTATTCAGGAAGCGGTCACCCATGCGGCGGCGGCTGGCATTAATGCCGAGTTTGTGCATGGCGACATGAAGCGCTTGGCCTGGGAATCCGAGTTCGACGGCGCTTTTTGTTTTGGCAACAGCTTTGGCTATCTTGAACAGGCCGACATGGCTGCTTTCGTAGCCGGCGTGGCCCGGGCCCTCAAGCCGGACGGGCATTTTGTCATCGAGACCGGGATGGCCGCCGAGTCCATTCTGCCGACGTTGAAAGAGCGTGAATGGTATCAGGTCGAGGACATTTTCTTTGCCATCGAAAACCGCTATCTGGCCGAGGTGAGCTGCCTGGAAACTGAGGGGACCTTTGTCCGGAATGGCCTCACGGAGAAGCGCACCTGGTGGCACTGGATTTACACCGTGGCGGAAATCCGGCGGATGCTTGGGCAGGCCGGCCTGGCCGTGGTGAATTTGTATCGTTCGCTCGATGAACAGCCGTTCAAGCTGGGCAGTCAGTGCCTCCTGGTTGTAGCACGGAAACAGAGCTGAAAGCCATTTCACTTCATCCCACAGCCTGTCATGAGACTCGACACCTATCTGGACGACACGGGCGGTTTTGGGCCTGGCTGCACATCGTCATCAAACTGAAATGATCACCAAACCACCAAAGGAAATCCTCTACTACGGGAAGGATGAGGCGTTGCCAAAGCAAACGCCGCTCCGGGCCGGCCCGCTCTCGCTCATTTATGAAGCGGGCGACTTGCGGTACATCAAATGGGGCGGCCGCGAAATCGTGCGCCGAATTTACGTCGCAGTGCGGGACCGAAACTGGGCCACGATCACGCCCCGGCTGTGCGACCAACATACGGAAATCCGGGAGGACTCCTTCCGCATCAGTTATGAAGTGGAGCACAAGCAAGGCGCCATCGATTTCCTGTGGAAAGGCGAAATCATTGGAGACGCGAGCGGCGCGATCACCTTTCAGATGGAGGGTGTGGCGCGTTCGACCTTCCTGCGCAACCGCATCGGCTTCTGCGTTTTGCATCCGGGCCAGGAATGCGCCGGCGCGCGTTGCCGGGTGGAACAGGTGGATGGTGCCGTGACGACAGGCCAGTTTCCCCGCTTCATTGCTCCACAGGCGCCTTCCAAAGACATGAAAGCCATTGCGCACGAGGTGGCGCCGGAAATGTGGGCGGAGCTTCGGTTCACCGGTGACGCTTTTGAAATGGAAGATCAGCGCAATTGGCTGGATGCCTCCTTCAAGACCTTTTGTACGCCTCTCCGGTTGCCGTTTCCGGTGGAAATTGCCGAAGGCACGAAAATCTCCCAGTCGGTGACGTTGCGCGTCCAGGGCCGGCCTGCGGCCGTTCCCAGCAGCGCGCACGGCGCCGACATCACATTTGAAATCAAACCATCCCCTGCCCTGGCGGTTCCCAAGATCGGCTTGGGTGTGGCCAGCCATGGACAGCCCCTTACCCCCAGGGAAGTGGAACGGCTCAAGGCCTTGCACCTGGCACATCTGCGGGTGGACTTGAAGTTATGGGAAACAGACTGCCCCATGACGTTGCGCCGTGCTGCGGCTGAAGCTTCGGCGCTGGGGATTGGACTGGAAGCAGCCGTGTTTGTGACGAACAACGCCGAGGCTGAGTTGAAGGGTTTGGCCGAATTGCTCGGCTCCGTTCAACCCCGTGTCTGCCGCTGGGCGATTTTTCACGTCGCAGAGAAATCCACGACGGAACCGTGGGTGAAACTGGCGCGGGAACATTTGCAGGCCTTTGACCCCAGCGCGAAGATCGGGTCCGGAACAAACGCCAATTTTACGGAGCTTAATCGAGGCCGTCCTCCCCTGCAGTGGCTGGACTTTGTCTGTTATTCCATCAACCCGCAGGTGCATGCGTTTGACAACAGCTCGTTGGTGGAAACGCTGGAGGGGCACGTGGCGGCCATCGAGAGCGCCCGGCAGTTCATCGGCGACCGGGCGCTGGCCATCACGCCCATCACCCTCAAACCTCGGTTCAATCCGGATGCCACCGGCCCCGAGCCGGAACCGCTGCCGGGAGAATTGCCGGCCCAGGTTGATGTGCGGCAGATGTCGTTGTTCGGCGCGGGCTGGACTTTGGGCAGCCTCAAGCATGTGTCGGAATGCGGCGTGAGCAGCGTCACGTATTATGAAACGACCGGCTGGCGCGGCGTGATGGAAACCGAACTGGGCTCGCCATGCCCCGGCCAATTCCATTCCTTGCCCGGCTCGGTCTTCCCGCTCTTCCACGTGCTGGCCGACGTCGGTGAATTCGCCGGCGGTGAAGTTCTTGTGTCAAAATCCAGCGAGCCACTCAAGCTGCATGGCCTCGCCTTGCGCGCCGATCAGCGCCGCCGGGTGCTGCTGGCCAATGTGAGCGCTGAGCCGCAGGCGGTCATCGTGACGGAGTGCGGCACCCGAGCCGTGGTCAAGCATCTCAATGAAACCAACGCCGAAAAGGCCATGCAGTCTCCGGAAGAATTCCGCGCGGAGGCCGGGCAGGCTCAGGAGACGATTCATGGCCGGTTGAAGCTGCATCTGCTTCCCTACGCCTTGGTCCGGATTGATTCGGAGTGACAGCAGCATGGAATCACACGCGCTTTTGAGGGTGAATTCGCGTCGTGCTTGCGGCGACGCTTGCGCCGCCAGGAGGGAACACGGGTGGAAGAACAAGCGGGGCAGCATCCAACCGCGTTCTCATGAACGCGGCCACGAGAATTCTCGCAGGAGAACTGTCTGCAATGGTCTCGGTAAAGCCTTAGACCAGTCGGTTTGCGTTAGACCTTCGGCAATTCATAGCCTTTCCGCCGCGGCCGTTCCAACAGGCGTGCGGCCTCGGCATCGCCCAGGATCATTTCCTTGGCGGCATCCCAGCGCAAGCTTCGGCCCGCGAGATAGGAGATGTTGGCCAGGTGAGAGCAGACGGTTGCTTTGTGGCTCTGCTCCAGATCAAGCGGTGCTTTCTTCCGTGCTTTCACGCAATCGACGAACAACCGTTGCCAAGGGCCATCTTGCTCGCCCTTCTGTGGATCGGCGGCAGTGAAGTAAGGTGAAGCGCCCATTTTCTCGGCAATGGACTTGGGATTCGCTTCCTCATAAATCTCATAGCCGAACCGGTCTAAAACCAGGGTCGCTTGATTGCCGTGAAAGCAGATGCCGTGATGGTTGGGCCGGCTCTGGACGCTGTGGAAGGTGTTAAAACCGCGGTAGCTATACTGCATGACCCAACCCGGGAATTTCCACGAAGCTTCAATCGTGTCCGGTGTGTCCGCCAAGTCGTCCACGACCAGCTTTCCGCCCGTGCAAGCCACTTCGGTGGGTGAATAGGACTGCATCGCCCAGAGGATGATGTCGATATGGTGGATGGCCCAATTGGTCAGCATCCCGCCGCCGTAATCGAACCACCACGAGTTATCGAGCCGGCTGCGATTGAAGGGAACGTAGGGGGCCGGCCCGAGCCACTGGTCCCAATGGTAGCCGGGGGGCGGATCGGAGTCGGGTTGGCGGCCGACGCGCTGTTTCGTATTGTGATAATTCCAGCACTCGACCAGGGCGACTTTGCCCAGCCGGCCCGATTGGATGAGTTCGACCGCTTTCTGATAATGCGGACCGGCGCGCTGCTGTGTCCCCATCATCGTGAGCACGCCGTGTTTTTGCGCTGCATGCATCATGGCGCGGCCTTCGACGACCGTGTGGGAAAGCGGTTTCTCGACAAAAATGGCTTTGCCGGCCTGGCAGGCCTGCACAAAGGGAAGTCCATGCCAATGTTGCGTGGTCGCAATCACGACCGCGTCGATGTCATTGCGATCCAGAATGCGGCGGTACTCGAGGACGCGCTCCGGCTTTTGCGGGTTTGGGCCTTGGCCGAGCAACTCGACGGCTTGGTCCATGCGCGGCTCGAGCACATCGCAAACCACCGGCACTTCCACAGCCGGATGCGACTGGAACATCGGCATCAGTTGGCGCGCGCGTCCGCCGCAACCGATAAACCCAAGGCGCACACGCTCGCTGGCGGCGGCCTTGCCGGCCGGCGCAAGGAAAGGCCCGACCGCGGCGCCGGCGAGGGCGGTTGTCTTGATGAATTGGCGGCGATTGAGCTTGGTTTGCATAAGGCTTGGACGGTTC
>CAYIIH010000074.1:0-26060 GCA_964363225.1 uncultured Verrucomicrobiota bacterium
CCGGAGGAATTCTCGATCTGGTCATACGGTTCCGGCTACGGCGGCAACGCGCTACTGGGCAAGAAGTGTCTGGCGTTGCGCATCGCGTCGTTGGCGGCGCGTAAGGAAGGCTGGCTCGCGGAGCACATGCTCATCCTTTGCCTGACCTCGCCCCAAGGGAAGAAGCACTACCTTGCGGCGGCGTTTCCGAGCGCCTGCGGCAAAACCAATCTCGCCATGATGCAGCCTTCGCTGCCCGGCTGGACGTTGCGCTGCTTGGGCGACGACATCGCGTGGATTCGCCTGGGCGCCGATGGCCGCCTCTACGCCATGAACCCGGAAACCGGTTTCTTCGGCGTGGCCCCCGGCACTTCCAACAAGTCGAATCCGAACGCGATGGCCACAGTTGCCCGCAACAGCATTTTCACCAACGTCGTGCTCCGGCCCGAGGGCGACGTGTGGTGGGAGGACATGGGCGTGCCGCCGCCGGAGAAAGGAATTGATTGGGAAGGCAAGGAATGGACGCCTGGTTGCGGTCGCAAAGGCGCGCATCCCAACGCCCGCTTCACCGCGCCCGCCGCGCAGTGCCCGGTGATTGACCCCGACTGGGAGAATCCGGAAGGCGTGCCGCTGTCCGCCATTCTGTTTGGCGGGCGCCGAGCGTCCACCATTCCGTTGGTGAACGAGGCCTTCAATTGGGCTCACGGCGTGTTCATGGGTTCGGCGGCCGGTTTGGAAACCACCGCCGCCGCCATCGGCCTGGCGGCCGGGGTGCGCCGCGATCCCTTCGCCATGCTGCCCTTCTGCGGCTACCATATCGGCGATTATTTGGCGCACTGGCTGGCGCTGGCCCAGCGGACCGACCGCGCCAAGTTGCCGAGGATGTTTTTCGTGAACTGGTTCCGGAAGAGCGCCGATGGCCGCTGGCTCTGGCCCGGTTTTGGCGAGAACAGCCGTGTGCTCAAGTGGATTTGCGAACGCATCGAAGGCGCCGGCAAAGTCGTCGAAACGCCCATCGGCTGCCTGCCCGCGCCCGGCGCGCTTGATGTGGCCGGCCTCAACGTCAGCGGCGCCGACCTCGCCGAACTGCTGGCGGTGGACATCGAAGGTTGGAAGCAGGAAGCCGCCGACGTGGCCGAGAACTACAAGAAATTCGGCAGCCGGCTGCCCGCCGCGCTGGAAAAGGAACTCTACAACCTGGGCACGCGGCTGAGCGCAGCCACCTTGCCCCCCAGGAAATAATGAACCGCATCCGCAACCGCTTCGGCACGCGTATGGCGAACCTCCAGGTGGGGGAGAACCGCATGGAGCAGGGTCTGCGGAACTTAGTCCCATAGGACCATGCCGCTCGATCTGTCCAACCGCCTCGCTCCTGCCGTCTTCCTCGACCGCGATGGGACGCTCATTGAGGACAAAGGCTCGCTCCGGTCGTCAACGCAAGTCGTCTTTTACGATGCGACCGTGCCGGCGCTGCGGCGGCTCCAGGAGCACTTCCGGCTGTTCATCGTCACCAACCAGTCCGGCGTGGCCAAAAGGGAACTGACGCTGGACGAGGCCAACCAGGTGAACGCGCACGTGGTCGAGCGGTTGCGCGAACACGGCGTCCAGATCGGCGCCGTGTATTGTTGTCCTCACCAGCGCACGGACACCTGTGCATGCATTAAGCCGAAACCTCACTTCTTGCTTCATGCGGCTCAATGGCATGGCCTGGACCTGCGCCGCTCGTTTGTCATCGGCGACCATCCGCACGATGTCGAGTTGGCGCGCAATGCCGACGCGACCGGGATTTACGTGCTTACCGGCCACGGGCTGAAACACCGGGGCGAACTGCGCGGCGATGACGTGGTGACGGCCAACATCGCGGCGGCGGCAGACTGGATTCTGAGCGGCATAGGCGGCACCGCGCCCCTTGTGCCCCTCGAGCGCCACCAGGAGATGGGAGCATCCACATGACGGCGCTTCGGACAATCAAGCGCATCATCGCGGCCTTGGCAGGCGGAACGGTGCTGCTGGTGGGCATCGCCTTGGTGGTGTTGACAGGGCTCGTCGTGGCGGCTATCCCCGTCGGCCTGGCCCTCCTGTTCATTGCCTTCGCCGAAGCGCGGCGCTGGCTGGGCAACGCCTGCTCCCGGTTGTTCGGTATGAACTCGCTGCCTCGAAAGGAAGCCGCGTGATGCGCATCCTGCTAGTCGAACCGGACGCCCGAGAGCGGCGCAAGTTCAGCCGTGCGTTGACGCTGGAGGGCTATTCCGTGCGCGCGGCGCGAGACAACCGGGAGGCGGTGCGCCTGTTCCTCGCCCACCCGGTTGACTTGTTGCTGGTGAGCCAGCGCGAGCCGGCGTTGGACGGCGTGGTGACCTTCGAGTTGCTCTCCGCAATCAAACCCTCCTGGCCGGCTATCGTGGTGACACCTCCGCCCCCGCATCGCGTGTTGGACCAGCGGTTGAGCATCCGTGTGATGATTGAGAAGCCCAGCGGCCTGCCCGTGTTGTTCGGCGTGCTGCGACAACTGCTTCAGCGCCAGTGCTCCTCCCCTGGCGACCGAGGCGCGCGAAGCTCACGAGTTGAGGACGGCTGCCCGTTTCGGACGAACCATGACGAGGCGGCGAAAGCAGCCAGGGTCCGGTTCGCCCGTGGGCCGACCAGACCGAAACCAGGAACCGGTCAGCATTGGACTTTCCATGAAAGAATTGAGCCACCTTTTCGCCAACAACCGCGCCTGGGCCGGGAAGATTCGGGCTGAAGACCCGGACTTCTTCACGAAACTGTCCCGCCAGCAAGCGCCGCAGTATTTCTGGATTGGCTGCTCGGACAGCCGCGTGCCCGCCAATCAGATCACGGGGTTGCTGCCGGGCGAGATGTTCGTGCATCGCAACGTGGCCAATGTGGTCCCGCCCACGGACTTGAACTGTCTCTCCGCGCTTCAGTTTGCCGTGGACGTGCTCAAAGTGCGGCACGTCATCGTGTGCGGCCATTACGGCTGCGCCGGGGTGCGCGCCGTGCTGCGTGGCGACCGGCTCGGCCTGGTGGACAACTGGCTCCAAAATGTTCAGAACGTTCACCAAAAGCACGCCGCGCAGTTGGCCGCGCTGCCGGATGAGGCGCAGCAGTTCGACGGGCTGTGCGAACTGAACGTCATTGAGCAAGTCGCCAGCGTGTGCGAGGCCACCAGCGTCCAGGACGCTTGGGCGCGCGGTCAACCGCTGGTGGTGCATGGGTGGATTTACGCCGTGAGCGACGGCCTGCTGCGCGACCTCGGCCTGTGCGTCACCGGCCGGCAGGAACTGGCGTCCGCCTATCAAGCCGCCGTTGCTAGCCGCTGGGCTCCGCTCATCTCTGGCGATTTCATCGGCGATGATGGGCCATAGGAGCTTTCCACCATGATTGGCCACCCGTTGCTTTGGATTGGCTTCAGCCTGCTCGTGCTGGCCGTGCTGGCGCTGGATCTGGGCGTGTTCCACCGCAAAGCGCACGCCGTGGGTTTCAAGGAGGCGCTCAGTTGGACCGGCGTGTGGGTAACGCTGGCGGGGCTGTTCGGCGCGGGCGTGTGGTATTGGGCCGGGCCGCAAAAAGGGCTGGAGTTCTTTACGGGCTATCTCATCGAATACTCGCTCAGCGCGGACAACGTCTTTGTGTTCGTGCTCATCTTCTCCTACTTTGCCGTGCCGCCACCGTGGCAGCACAAGGTGCTGTTTTGGGGCGTGCTGGGGGCGCTGATCATGCGCCTGGTCATGATCGGGCTGGGCGTGGCCCTGATCAGCCGCTTTGGGTGGATTCTCTACCTGTTCGGCGCCTTCCTGATTCTGACGGGCCTGAAGATGGTTTTCGGCAAACAGGACGAAATTCATCCGGAACGAAATCCGCTGGTCCGCTGGTTTCGGAAACTGGTGCCGGTGACGCCCGACTACCACGGCGACCGGTTTACGGTGCGTGTGGAGGGACGTCGCCTGGCCACGCCGCTTCTGGTCGTGCTCGTGTGTGTCGAAGTCAGCGACCTGATTTTTGCGGTGGATTCCATCCCGGCCATCTTCGCGGTCACGCTGGACCCGTTCATCGTCTACACCTCGAACGTCTTCGCCATTCTTGGACTGCGCTCGCTCTACTTCGTGCTGGCGGGAATGGTAAACCAGTTCCGCTACCTGAAGACGGGCCTGGGTGTGGTGTTGGCGTTTGTGGGCGTGAAGATGCTGCTGGCGCACACGCCCTATAAGATCGACACGCAACTCGCGCTGGGGATGGTGGCGGGCGTGCTGGCGGTTTCGGTGGTGGCCTCGGTTTTCGCTTCGAGGCGGCGCGCGAACCACGGCCAGGCCGCGCTGCCAGCGGAGGTCAAGACCCTATAGGAAGGAGGAGCCGATGGAAATCTCATGGATCGTCATCCTGATCATCCTGGTCGCGCTCGCGTTCGACTTTCTCAACGGGATGAACGACGCGGCCAATTCCATTGCCACCGTCATCGGCACTCGCGTTCTCCCGCCGCGCCTGGCGGTGGCGTGGGCAGCCTTTTTCAATTTTGCCGCCGTCTTCATTTTCGGCACGGCCATCGCCAAGACTATCGGGCGCGGCGTGGTGGCCCCGGGGGTGGTGGACAATCCGTTCGTCCTGAGTGCGCTGCTGGGAGCCACGGCTTGGGTCTGGGTTTGCACGCACTATGGCTTGCCGATCAGCGTCTCCCATTCGCTGATTGGCAGCATGGTGGGGGCCGCCTTGTGGAAAGGCGGATGGGAGGCGGTGATTTGGTGGCCGGGCGTGGGCAAGATTGCCCTTTTTATCGTGCTGTCGCCCTTGATCGGTTTCGTGCTGGGCTACGTGCTGATGGGGATCAGTCTCCAGTGCAGTCGCGGGCGCTCTTACCATCGGATGACGGCCTTGTTTCGCGGGTTGCAGTTGGCTTCTTCGGCCTTTTTCAGCTTGGGGCACGGCTCCAACGATGCGCAAAAAGTGGCCGGCCTGATCACCGCCTTGCTGGCCGCAAACAACCTGCTTGAAAAGTCTGCCGAAATCCCCTACTGGGTGCTGTTCACCTGTTACACCGTCATCGGGCTGGGAACGTTGATGGGCGGTTGGCGCGTGATTCGGACCCTGGGCGTGAAGATGACCAAGCTGCGGCCCGTTGGGGGATTCTCGGCCGAAACCGGCGGGGCCTTAACGCTCGTCGTGACTGCTCTGGGGGGCATTCCTGTCAGCACCACGCACACCATCACCGGGGCCATCATGGGTGTGGGGGCCACCGACCGGCTCTCCGCCGTGCGCTGGGGCGTGGCGCTGAACATTGTCATCGCGTGGATCACCACCCTCCCGGCTTGCGCGCTCGTTTCGGCGCTGGTGCTCTGGTTGCTCCAGGCGCTCGATGTGCGTTGTTTCAACTAGAACCAAAGAGCATTTATGAACATCAACCTTCGCTACCGCGGGCTGAACGCCCACGCCACCTGGCAGAGCCTGGTGGACGAACAACTTGACCGCCTGCAAGGGCTGACCCACATCGAGTCCGCTCAGGTGGTCCTGGAGCGGCAGCGGGAAATTAAACCCGCCTTCCGAGTCCACATGCTGCTGGCGGTCCCCGGGCCGGACATCCATGCCGCGGCGACCGACCATACGCTTTCTGCGGCGTTGCTGAAGGTCACCAAAAGCCTGCTGCGGCAAATTGAGCACCGCAAGTCCCGGCAGGCGGCCCGGCTCAAAAGCAACCAGCAAATGGGCTTTCTGCCAAACCATCGGGCGGGGACGTTGGTTGGGCAAAGGGCGTGAGGGAGGGCGAAGCAAACCATCAGGCCCGCTCCACTGTTCCTGCTGGGCCGGGTTTGGCCTGTCTTTTACCGTCAGGACCTCCATCGGCCTCTTGCCTACGCCCGACGCGCTGGCCCTGTCGCTTCGGCGTCGGCGATCTTCTGGATGTGCGCGCGGAATTCCTCGTCCTCACCTTGAAGCAACTCCGGCAGGGCATCACGGAAATCCCTTCGGCGACACCACTCGCGCATGTAGTCTTCCCAGGAGAGCCACAAGCGTTGCGTCTGCCGATCCATCTTTTCCTCGAACACCAAAAGGTAGGCGCGCTCGAAAAGGGAGATGAGGATGTTGAAGATGGCAAGCTTGCGTTCGTTTTGTTCATCGGACAGGGGCTGGTCCGGCGCGCCTTTGCGCAGCAATTGCAGGTCGGGGTTGCCCAGCACGAGTTTGAGAAAGCCGGTGTATTCATCGGAAAGCCGCTGATAGATCTCCTCCTGCTCGTTGCGCCGCTCGCGCCGCTGTTCGTAGAGGAACACGAGGATGGCCAGCGGCAGACCAAACACCGTCACGATGTAACTGAGGGCTTCTGCCCATTGCAGCCAAGTCATAAGCGGGTATCAGGGCTTTAGGATTGTTCCGGTTTCTCCCCGGCGGGACGCAAACCGAAGCGGATGAGTTTCTCGCGCATGGTGGTGCGGGTCACGCCCAGCCAGCGCGCGGCTTTGGCCTGGTTGCCTTCGGCCAGTTGAATGGCGCGTGTGTAAAGTTCGCGCTCCATTTCTTCAATCATCCGGGCATGCACGCCTTCCAGCTCGCCACGCTGGGCGCGGGTCAGCAGTTCGGTGAAATAGCCCGCGATGGTCTGGTCCGGCCCGACGACCGGCTTGTGGCTCCGGGCCGACGCTTGTTGCACGTGTTCCAAACTGATGGAGTAGCCGCGGGCGAGCAGCAAAGCCTGGCGCACCACGTTTTCCAGTTCCCGCACGTTGCCCGGCCAGGTTTGGGTTTGCAAAAAGGCGATGGCTTCGGGCTGGATGGAAGGGGAATCACTGCCCAGTTCGGCGGCGGAGCGTTGCAGGAAATACTTTGCCAGTTCGGGGATGTCTTCGGGGCGCTGGCTCAAGGGCGGCAACGTGATGGTCACGCCGCTCAACCGGTAAAACAAATCTTCCCGGAATTGCTTTTCCTGGATGGCGCTCTCCAGGTCGCGATGCGTGGCGGTCAGCACCCGCACGTCCACGGGAATTTTTTCGTTGCCGCCGACGCGCTGGATATATTTCTCCTGAAGCACGCGCAGGAGCTTGACCTGGGTGCTCACACTCATGTCGCCGATTTCGTCGAGAAAAATGGTTCCGTGGTTGCCTTGCTCGAAGCGGCCCACCCGGCGGGCGTGCGCGCCGGTGTAAGCGCCGCGTTCGTGTCCGAACAGTTCGCTTTCCAAAAGCGTCTCCGGGATGGCCGCGCAATTCACCGCGATGAACGGCTGCGCGGCGCGTTTGCTGTGCTGGTAAATCGCCCGCGCCACCAGTTCCTTGCCGGTGCCGGTTTCGCCGCGAATCAGCACGGTGACGGCGGTGGCGGCCACGCGCCCGATTTCCTTGTAGATGGCCTGCATGGCGCGGCTGTTGCCGATGATGGCGGATTGGGCCGAACGGGCTTGCCCCATTTCCAGCGGTTCGGACATGAGCCGGCTGCTGGCCACGGCCTTGGACACGAGATCGAGCAGTTCGCCCATGTCAAAGGGTTTGAGCAGGTAATCGTAGGCGCCGAGCTTGGTGGCTTCAATGGCGGTTTCGGTCGTGCCGAAAGCGGTCATCATGATGATGGGCAGCTTCGGCTTGGCGGCATGGAGTTGCTCGATCAATTCGAGGCCGGACAAGCCCGGCATCTTCAGATCGGTGAGCACCACGTCACAGGGTTCCTGCTTGGCGCGGGCCAGGCCCTCATCGCCGCGCGCGGCCGTGGCGACCTGATAGCCTTCGGCCCGCAACTCTTTCTTCAACCCCGCCACGATGCCGGGGTCGTCTTCAATCAGCAGAATTTTAGGGTGCGGGTTCATCACTGGCTTCAGGTTTCGAGTGGGGCAGCAGGATGGCGAAGGTCGTGCCGCGATTCACCTCGGAGCGGCACTCCAGCGCGCCGCCGTGTTTTTCCACAATGCGCGATGCGATGGCCAGGCCCAGGCCAGTGCCTTCCTCTTTGGTCGTAAAGAACGGGTCAAACATCCGCTTCTGCACTTCCGGTGGGATGCCCTTGCCAGTGTCACTCACCTCTAGGATGACCACGGGACGGGCGCGGCCCGCCAGTCGCGCCGTGCCAGTGCGGGCGCGGAGAGTAATCGTGCCGCCGCCCTCCATGCTCTCGGCGGCGTTCTGAATCAAGTTGACCAACACCTGTTCGATCTGGTGCGGGTCCACCCGCACCCAAATATCCGGCACCGATTCCAGGTTCAGCCGGATGGAAGTCTTTTCCAACTGGGGGCCGAAGAGCGCTTGCATTCGGGCGAGCAAGCTGTCGGCGGAGACGGTGAGGAGCTTCGGTTCGGCGGGGCGGGCAAACTGCAAAAACTCCTGCACGATGCGTTCGAGGCGCTGGATTTCGTGGCCGATGACCAGGGCATCCTCCTGTTCCGACGAGTTCGCAACCGGGTTCTTTTTCAGGCTGTGCAGACGGACGTTGATGGCGGTGAGTGGATTGCGGATTTCGTGGGCCACGCCGGCGGCCAGCGTGCCGAGCGACGCCAGTTTCTCGTGCCGCGCGGCCCGGGCGCGGCTTTCGCCCAACTCGACGCGCAGCGGGCCAATCACGCCGCGATAGATGGCGACGGCGGCAGTGCCCACCAAAATGACCAGCAGCCCCAGTTGGACGATCAGCAGCTGCTGCAACCAGCCCAAAGCGCGGTGCGAATCCTTCATGAACTGCGTTTGCGCGGTGCGCTCCGCAGCCTTGAGTTTCTCACACAGGTCCAGGATGGGGGCGGCTTTGTTTTCCACCCGTTCCAGCACCGGCTGAGGCGAAGGGGTCGCTCCGGCCTGCGCCCGCTCATCCATCAACCGGGTGGTCTGCGACAGATAGACCTCGAACGCGACCTCGATCTGGCCCATCCATTCGCGCTCCGCCGGCGTGGCGACGGTAGGTTGGTGCGCGCGAATCCACTGCTGCAACTCCTGGCTCTCCTTCTGAAACGCGGCCCGATCCTCCGCATGGCGGCGCAGGTCGAAGCGCAGCACGGTTTCGTTCAAGGCGCGGACCGACGCCTCGATGTGTTCCGAGAGGTGAAAAGCATCGGCTTGCACGGAGGCGAAGCTCCGGTGCAACTGCCGGAGTTCCTGCCAGGTGATGCGTCCCATCCAGCCCACAACCAGCACCAGCAAGAGGGCGGTGAACGCATAGCCGTAGGATCGCACTCGAACATTCATAAAGTGACCAGCCACTGACCAGCGGTGGATTCCCACCCGCCACCGATGCGGCGCAGGTCCTCACACTGCCGTCTCATAACTCGTTGCCGTTGAATCTGCGCGCGTTCATGCCTCTGCTGGCACAACGCACGCTAAAGAGAAACTCGAACAGATAAAACATTTGCTGACGATACGGCAAAGCGAATGCCAACGCGATGAAAACGCAAAAGATTTTGAATTTAGCCAGTGCCTTGTCCTGCGGCGCGATCAGCCCGAGGGGCAACCTCACATCGGGAAGACACAACCTGCAACGACCGGAATGTAAGAGCGGCAGGCGAAAGGACCGGGGCCAACCGGCTCGGGGGTGTGGATTCCTGAAACCAGATCCAGCCCGCATCTGACAAGGCAACTGGCTGTTGGGAGTCGAAAACCTATGACAAAGAAAATCCTTGTGGTGGACGACGAGAGTTCGATCCGTGACGCATTGAGCAAAGTCCTGCACGCGGAGGATTACGAAGTCGTCTCCGCCGAAAACGGCCAGGAAGCCATTGAGAAATTCGGGGCGGAGAAGATTGACCTCCTGCTGCTGGACCTCGGCCTGCCGGTGAAAGACGGTTGGGATACTTTGAAATGGCTGGCCGAAGTCAATCCACTCCTGCCCGTCGTTATTATCACGGGTCGGTGGCAACAACGAGAACTGGCGGAGAAGGCGGGCGCGGATGCCTTAATGGATAAGCCCCTCAACGTGCCGTGCCTGCTGCAAACGATCCGCGAGTTGGTGGACGAGCCGGTGGAGAGCCGCGCCCAGCGCGCGAGTCAGCGCGCCTCCGGTTTTCGATACGTGCCATGTGATCATGAGCTTTTTCGCGAAATGCTGCACAAACGCTATACCACTCCTTACCTGTGTCCCGGACTGAAGGTCACCTGATCTCTCGACGCCATGAACACAAACCCGACAGCCAAACCGAATCCGGCCAAAAAACTGACGCGCGACGCGCCGGGTCCGATCGCAAGCACGGAAGCCATGAAAAAGAAAATCCTGGTGGTGGATGATGACCCGCAAATCCGCGAATCGTTGCGCAAGGTCTTGCGCGCGGAAGGCTACGAGGTCGTGCTGGCCGCCAACGGTCAGCAGGGCATCGAAAGATTTAACGCGGAGCGATTTGATCTCCTGCTGCTGGACCTGAATCTGCCGGACAACAGCGGCTGGGACATCTTCGGGACGCTCACCTCCCTCAACCCCTTCCTGCCGATCATCATCATCACCGGGAGACAAAACCAGCATGAACTGGCGGCGGGGGCGGGAGTCGGCGCCTTGATGCAGAAACCGCTCGATGTGCCCCGGCTGCTGCAAACCATCACCGAACTGCTCGCCGAATCGGCGGAGACGCGTCTGAAACGACCGGTCGGCCTGCCCAGGGACGTGCGGCATGTGCCGCCGACACACACCGTTTCGCCCGGCGCGCTGTCACCTGAACCGAGGAACGATCCATGAAAACTGGTTCTAAATTCATCCTGCGCCACGCCCATTCTCCCGTCTTGAGCCTTCATCCGCATCCCAAACCCATTCTTCGCTCACACCCGGCGGCGTTCAAGCGATGGGCCGGGGAGCTGTCGTATCGGTTGGCGACCAACCGCTATGTGTTCCACGGTTCGCTAATCCTGGCCGCCAGTCTGATCGCGGGCGCAGTTACCAGAGGACACGAAATACTGTGGCGGTCCGCCGCCTCCCTCGGCATCGCCGCAGTCGTAATCGGTTTACTCCACGCGTGGCTGGATGCACGCTCGACCAGGCGGGCAGGTGCTCGCACTCCAAGGGCCGGGTGAGGACGGAGCGTTTGCGCGGAGGCTGATTCCCTCGGTCTGATTCTGCGCGATGGCCCGGCCAAGGCGGCCTCCGCGCGGAGGGTTGTCGCCTCGATCTCAAGTTCGATTGAGCATCCACGGACTCCGGACCCGGTCTCCACTCTCTTGCCTTGGGCGTTACTCATGGGTTTTTCCTTGCGTGCCATCGGCTGGTCAAGTTTCTCCGAAAAGACTGTGCCGGATGTTCTGAATCTCGTAGCCAGCAGCGACCTCCAGCCGGACGTAGTGCAACTGTTGCGTCACCTGGCCGGGCTGAAACCAGCGCGTGTGGTTCACCAAAGCGGTCCACGCCACGCCGGGTTGGTGAGGAGATTCGTGGATGTGCCCGCTCAGTCCGAAGCGGGGCTGGTTGTCTTCGATGAAACGAAGCACGTTCGGTGAACTGACTCGCTGGCCGTTTCCGCAAACGTCCATGCCCAAGCCCGACGGCGGTTGGTGAACCATCCAGACGCTTCGTTGCATCTCGCCGGGCTGAAGCTGTTGCTTCAGTGCATTGAGACGATCCAGCAGGCTGGGCTGGGCGGATAAATACGAATGCAGATTTCCGACGGGCACGTATTCGCAGTGCTCGTTGCACGTCACCGCCGGGCCGAATTGTTCCGGGCAGACGACGAAATCGCCGTCGGGCGCACACCAGTGTTTGTAGCCGAAGGGATAATCCCGCACCCGGTTCATGCCGCAAAAGACGAAACCCGCTTCGCGGTGAACGCGGTCGTTCAAATTGACACACCGACCTTCGGATTGCAGTTCGTCCAGCAACGGCTCCAACGGATGATCGTCGTCATTGCCCAGATAAAGAAGCACCCGTGCGCCGGCCTCGTCTCTCATCCGGGTCAAGTGCCTTCGCATTTGAGTGAAGAACTTTCGCTGGGCTGCGTGCGTGGTCTTGGGCAGCAGGTCGCCCGCAATCAGGACAAAATTCGGTCGCTCCTGAATCGTCGCCTCGATCAGTTGTTCCCACTTCGGGATGAACTGGTGCAGATCCGCGGTGGGGAGGAATCGGGTCATGTGTTAATTCAATCTGAGCGCGTGCTCTGCGAGCTCACAGACGGTGTCGCTCACCCCACTTCTTCCACCACTGCATCCAGCCCCGTGTGCCCAATGATTTTCACCGGCCGCCCTTTCTCGACCATTTCGCCCTGGGTGAGGACATCGAGGATTTGGTCGCCGAACTGGGCTTTGCCGCCGGGATACAATGGGGAGATGGCCACGCCGATTTGTCCGATGCGCGCTTCCTGTTGCGCCTCGTGCGCGGCCACCGAACTGACGCCGCTGGCCGTTTGCGAAACCAACTCTTGGAGAAACGGGGTCTTCGGCAGGAAGCGCGCGAGCAGGAGTCCGATGACCACCGTCCCGGCCAGCGCGAGGCCGAGGTCACGGAGAGGGAGTTGCAATTGCGGCAACGTGGGCAGGCGCGGCGTGCCGGGATACATGTCCACCATCCCCATGACGATGGCCACCAGCATCAACACCACCCCGCCGACCCCGGCAATCATCGAGCCTTGAAAAACGAACAGTTCCAACACCACCAAAATCAGTCCGATGACAAACATCACCGCCCAACCGGCCCCGGAAAGTCCCGCCGTGTAGCCGCCGAAGAAGTAGAGTGCAAACGCGACAATCCCGATGATGCCCGGCAAACCGAAGCCCGGCGTTTTGAATTCAATGTAGAGACCAACCATCCCGATGATCAGCAGCAGCGGGCCGATGGTATTGATCCAAATGCCCACCGTCTCCGCGCCCGTCGGTTTGATTTCGACGCGTTGCGCGCCGGCATGGCCGAGAGTCGCCAGCAACGCATCCAGCGATTCCACCGTGCCCGACGAGAGCAATGGTTTGGGGGGATTGCCATATTCTTTGGCCGCTTGCCGGTCGGTGAGCGTCAGGATGTTGCCTTCCTTGTTGAGGACTTCGCCGTCTATTTTCAACTCCTTCGTCTTGTCAATCATCGCTTCCACAACTTCGATGTTGTGGCCGTTCTTTTCCGCCTGCACGCGCACCAGGGCGCGGATGGCCGAGGTCATCTTGGCCTCCATCGTGTCGGGGAGTTTCTCCGCGACACCCCCGCCCGGCATCATCAGGATGGGCGCGGCGGCGCCGATCACGCTCTGCGGCGCCATATAAATTTTCTGCGTGCCCACGGCGATGAACGCTCCGGCGGAGAACGCGCGGTCGTTGACGTAGGTGACGGTTGTGCCCCTGAACTTGCTGAGGATCTGGATGATTTCCTCGGTCACATCCACGCGCCCGCCATCCGTTTTCATGTCGAGAATCAGCGCGTCGGCTTTTGCTTCCATGGCTTCCTTCACGCCGCGCCGAACCACATACACCAGGGGCGGCATGATGTCCTCGCGGATGGGCACGATGAAGACCTTCCCGGTCGGCGGCGAAGCCAGCCGGTTGGTTTCCGCCGGCAGGGCCGTTGGACCGGCCAGTAAAAACCAACCGAGCAGCAAACCCAAAGCGCGCGTGAAATTCATGCCACATCTTACCGACACTGGATTATCGTGACAATGCGTAATCATTCGTTTGCAAGTTGAGAGCCGTTTTGGTGCCCGCGCGATTTGCCTCCGTGTGGCGCATTCATTTCACCGGTTCACGCGGAATCTCGCGCGTCCGGCGGCAGACTGGTTCGGGAAAATTCGCCGGAGGTGGCTTGCCACTGCGCACCGATGGATTCCCACTCGCCACCGGGCCGCGAAGAATTTTTGATATTCAGCACCCAACTGCTTGCCATTCTGCATCGGGTCACGTTTAATGCGCACTGGCACAGTGCCAGCTAAACAGGTAAACAACCGGCGGTCGCCCGCGAATGAATCGCGGATGACAGCCAAACTCAAATCAAACTATGAACTCAATCCTTGCTCAAACCAGTTTCTCCCCCGGCACATTCAACTTGGTGCTTTACGGCGCGGGTGCCGTGGTGCTCCTCGTGGCGGGCATCCTCGTCATCAACTTCGGGATGATCTACATTCGCGCCTTGTTCTCCGGCGCGAAAGTCACCATCACTGAGTTGATCGCGCTGCGGCTGCGGCGGATTCCGCTCGGTTTGATCGTGGACGGCCGCATCACCGCCGTGAAATCCGGGCTGCCCGTCACCATTGACGAACTCTCCACGCACTTCCTGGCCGGCGGTAATGTGCAGATGGTCGTTCTCGCCCTGGTCGCCGCCAAAAAGGCCGGCATCAATCTCGTTTTTGACCGCGCGTGCGCCATTGACCTCGCCACCAAAGGCACCGGCAAAACTGTGCTCGAAGCGGTGAAAACTTCCGTCAATCCCAAGGTCATTGATTGTCCCGCGGCAGCTTCGGGCAAAACCACCATTGACGCGGTGGCCAAGGACGGCATCGTCATCAAAGCCAAGGCCCGCGTGACCGTGCGCACCAATCTGGATCGTTTCGTGGGCGGCGCGACGGAGGAAACCATCATCGCGCGCGTAGGCGAGGGCATCGTTTCGACCATCGGCTCGTCGGAAACCTACAAGGCGGTTTTGGAGAATCCCGACCGCATTTCCAAAACCGTTCTCGGCAAGGCTCTCGACAGCAACACCGCTTTCGAGATTTTGTCCATTGACATCGCCGACGTGGACGTGGGTGGAAACGTCGGCGCCAAACTTCAGGCGGAGCAGGCGGAAGCCAACAAGCTCATCGCGCAAGCGCAGGCGGAAGTCCGCCGCGCCGCCGCCGTCGCCACCGAGCAAGAGATGATTGCGCGCGTGTCCGAGATGCGCGCGCGCGTGGTCGAAGCCGAAGCGCAGATTCCCTTGGCCGTCGCCCGCGCCTTCGACAAAGGCCACTTGGGCGTGATGGATTACTACCGCATCAAGAATGTGCAGGCCGACACGGCCATGCGCGAAAGCATCGGAAGCGATGGGTCGGAAACGACGTCGCCGGGCGCGCAAGCTGCGAAAGTGTAACCCTCTACTCGCGTTCAAATGAATACACTTGTCGCCGCCAGTCTGTTCGATAGCCCGTGGGTTCTCGTGGTTATCGTCCTTGTCGGTGCGCTCTCCAATTGGCTGATGAAGCGACGCTTGGGAAATAAAGCGGCCCACCGGCCAGATGGCGATGAACCGCTGCCGGCGCCCAAGGCACAAGAGCACTCGCAGCGCCAACTCGATTTGCAGGACGCGCTGCGCCAATTGCTGGGCGGCGAACCTCCTCCCCAAGCGCCACCGCCGCCGCCTCTTCCGCCAGTGATGCGTGACGCGCAACCTTCGGAGGTTTGGTCGGACGAGGAACAATTCCAGCCTGAACAGACGTGGGTGGATGAAGCCCAGGAGACTTATGAAGCGGCCCGTCCACCTGCAATCCAAACCGCCCCACCTTCACGGCCACACCCCGCTTTGGCGCGAGCGAGCGCCACTGCCATCAAGACCAGCGAACATAATGAGGAAGCCGTTCGCCGTTTCGAGCAGCTTAATGAACAAGGAAGACATCCGGCCACGGTGGTTAACACCGGGCGCGGGCGTCGTTCGCGCGCGGGCGCGCGGGCCATCGCACTGGTGCGCGATCCCCGGATGGTGCGGCAGGCCTTCATCGCCTCGCTGGTCTTCGGTCCGCCCAAGGCCTTTGAAACCTGACGCCTATGACCCTCATCATCGTATTGCTGGTTCTCGGAGTGATTCTGATGTTCCTCGAAACCTTGCTGCCCGGACTGATCACTGGGATTCTCGGATTCCTTTGCTGGGTCGCCGCGGTGATTCTCGGCTACCGGGACTTTGGTTTCCAGACGGGCAACCTGATTCTGGGCGGGGTGCTGGTGGGACTAGTGATTGGCGTCCTATGCTGGCTGAAGTTCTTTCCCCAAAGCCGCATTGCCGGACTGTTCATTTCCCGAAGCACCGTGGGTGAGTTGGGTGTGGCCAAGCCCGAACTGCTCCATCGCACCGGCGTTGCCATCACTCAGTTGCGCCCCTCCGGCACTGCGTTCATCAGCGGCAAGCGCATGGATGTCGTCACCGAGGGCGCGCTGATTGAGCAGGGCGAGTCGGTCAAAGTCGTGGCGGTCGAGGGCATGCGGGTCGTCGTGCGGGAGGTGTGATATGAATTCTCAGCCCCCTGCAACACCTGGCTGCAATCTCCTCAGCCGACGTCGTCCTGGAACGTCGTCGGGAAATCAAACCCGCCTTTCGAGTCCACATGCTGCTGGCGGTCCCCGGGCCGGACATCCACGCCGCAGCCGCCGACCATACCTTGTCTGCGGCGCTGCTGAAGGTCACTAAAAGCCTGCTGCGGCAGATTGAGCACCGCAAATCCCGGCATGCGGCGCGGCTCAAAAGCAACCGGCAACTGGGCTTTCTGCCAAACCATAGGGCAGGGACCTTGGTTGGGCAAAGGGTGTGAGGGAGGGCGAAGCAAACCATCAGGCCCGCTCCACTGTTCCTTTGGGCCGGGCTCGGTCTGTTCGTGCAGGCCCTGCTGGCACTCGATTTGGGCGTCTGACACTGCAAATCCGGCAAAGTGCGCCTGAACGAGGCGCTGGCCTGAAGCGCGGCTTGGATGACGCTGATTCAAGAACTTCGGCTGCATCGGATTGTGGACCACCAGCGCTCCCCCGGTGCTTGCGTAAGCGCGTGACCAACAGAGGCGCGTCGCTTATCTTGAGGGTATGAGAACGATCTTAGTCGAAATCCTCGTCATCTTCCTGTTGCTCGTCGTCAACGGCGTCTTCGCCATGACCGAAATAGCCGTTGTCTCGTCTCGAAAGACACGGCTCAGGCGACTGGCGGAGGCCGGGGACGCGCGTGCCGGCGTCGCGCTGCAACTGGCCGAATCGCCCAACCGTTTTCTCTCCACCGTGCAAATCGGCATCACGCTGGTCGGCATCCTGGCGGGCGCCTTCGGCGGCGCGACCATTGCCGAGCAGATAGCAGAAGGATTGCAGGCTATTCCACCACTTGCGCCCTATGGGGAGGGCATCGGCCTGACGATCGTGGTCCTAGCCATCACTTACTTCTCCCTGGTGCTGGGCGAGTTGGTGCCGAAGCGCATCGGGTTGGGGAATCCCGAAGGCATTTCCATGCTTGTGGCCAAACCGATGCATCGGCTTTCGGTGATTGCCGGGCCGGTGGTGAAATTCCTGGGCGCGTCCACCGATGCGCTGCTGCGCGTCTTCCGCGTCCAGCCTTGGAAGGAAGCGGCGGTGACAGAGGAGGAAGTCAAAGTGCTGATGCAGGAAGGGCTGCGGGCCGGCGCGTTTCAAAAGGTCGAGAGCGAAATGGTGGAAAGTGTGCTGGAACTCGACCGCCTGCCGGTGCGCGATATCATGACGCCGCGTCCGAAAATCATCTGGCTGAACCGCGATGACCCGCACGAAACCGTCTGGCACAAGATTGTGGTCAGTGGCCACTCGTTCTTCCCGGTCTATGAAGGCAACCGAGATCATGTCGTCGGCGTCGTGTCGGTGAAGGCGATTTACGCGAATCTGGCGGCGGGTGTGGGCGTGAAGCTGGCCGATCTGATGGTCAAGCCGCTGGTGGTGCCCGCCACGCAGGTGGTGATTCAACTACTCGAAACTTTCAAGCAAACGGGCCAGCACATCGCGCTCGTCGTCGATGAATTTGGCGGCATCGTTGGGCTGGTCACGCTGGCGGACGTGCTGGAGGCCATCGTGGGCGACTTCCCCTCGCAGGACGAGCGAAGCAAACCGCAAGCGCAGAAGCGGGAGGACGGCTCCTGGCTGATCGATGCGATGATTGAAACCGAAAAGGTCGAGACAGCGCTCGGCCTGGTGCTGGGCGACAGCGACAGCAAGGATTATCAAACGCTGGCGGGCTTTGTCGTGAAGCACTTGGGCCGTGTGCCCAGGGAAGGAGAGACCTTCGAAACGCAAGGCTATGTCTTCGAAATCCTCGACATGGACCGGCATCGCGTGGACAAGGTGCTCGTGCTGCCGGTCAAACCCGCCCGCCCGCCGGACGGCCGGCAGAAACAATGAACTGCAAAACAGAAGCGCGAGGGGAGGGGCCGTTTTCCATGCAAGGGCCTTGTTCCGGTCCGAATGCACTCGTCACAAAGTCTGTCGCCAAAAAGTCTCGCCGCGCGGCGGCGGCGGTGCTAAAGAGCGCTCCGGCATACAAAACAATATGAACGATCAACCGTGCGCCCGATGATCCAGCCTGCCCGTATTTCCTATGGCCTCCTGGCGCTCATGTTGTTGCTGGTGGGCTGGTTGCACCTGGCCACGCCGCTGCTGGCGGTGCTGTTTTCCTATTTCGTGCTCAGCAGACTGCGCTTTGCCAGGAGCAAGTGGGTGGCGGTAGGCCTGTTCCTCGTGATCCTCCTGGGCATCGCCTACGGGACGGCCCGTTTCATCAACAAGGCGGTCGTCGATTTGCCCGAGATCGCCGAGCGCTCGGTCCCCACCGTCATCGCCTGGGCCCAGTCGCACGGCGTCCAACTGCCGTTCACCGACTTGGACAGCCTCAAAGCCCTGGGGGTGGATACCGTGAAGGAGCAGGTCCATTACCTCCGCAACTTCGCCAACTTCGCCCGCGGCGCCACCACCCAATTCGTCTTCCTCATCATCGGCATCGTCGTGGCGGTGAGCTTGTTCCTCAACAGCCAGCTCGACCTTGACCGCGGCGCGCACGCCCTGAAGAACAACCTCTACTCGCGCTGTTGCGACGAAATCGTCACGCGCTTCGGCGGCTTCTACCAGAGCTTCGCCACCGTCATGGGCGCACAAATCATCATCTCAACCCTCAATACGGCTTTGACGTCGCTCTTTCTCCTCGTGGTCAAGCTGCCCTACGCGGCTGTGGTCATCGGCGTCACCTTCCTGTGCGGCCTGCTGCCGGTGGTCGGCAACCTCATCAGCAACACCATCATCGTGGCGATCGCCTTCACCATCTCGCCCAGGATGGCCTTGGTGTCGCTGCTGTTCCTGGTCCTCATCCACAAGTTGGAGTATTTTCTCAACAGCAAAATCATCGGCGACCGCATCCGCAATCCGGTCTGGCTGACGCTGCTGGGTTTGGTGATTGGCGAAAGGTTGATGGGCATTCCCGGCATGATTCTGGCGCCAGTGGTTTTGAATTACGTCAAGATCGAAGCCTCTCAAATCCCGGTAGCCGAGGAGCCGGAACGTGCCGCCAGCGTTACATCATTGGAAGCCAGGGAACCGTCGCCGGCCAAAGCTGTTCCGGCTGAAACGGTCCGGCAAACCCAGCCATGACGGACAGAAGTCATCGTCGCAGCGGACCGGTCTGGGCGTTCTTGTTGCTGTCCAGGAACCGGAGCGGCGGCTTTCCTGCCGCCCACACGCCCCGCGGCTGGAAAACCGCCACTTCCAGTTCATGGTCCGTGAGCAGGTCCGAATGGAACAAGCAGCTTCCCGTGAACCTCCCGTTTGTTGTCCACCCTTCAGGGTGTCGGACGCGATGGGATGAGGGCACGAGCACTCTGAAGGGTGGACAACAAACACGCGCCGGATTTGTTGGTATTCATCCACAGTTGAATTCCAGATCTGCGGCCGGTGAAAGGCGATGAAGGCCACCTTCTTCCTATGCGCCGGGCTGTTGGCTTTGGCATCTGCCGTTCCGGCGGCCGCCCAGAGGCAGCCCAGCGGCTTCCTGCACAACCAATGGCAGCAACTCTTTCCCCTCGGCTGGTATGAATTGCCGAATGATGACGCCGAACTTCGCACTCTGGCCGAGGCCGGTGTCAACCTCGTCCGCTGCCGCCATCGCGCCGACCTGGACCGCGCCCGCGCCGCGGACCTGATGGGATGGGTCCCGTTGCCTCTGGAGCAGGGGGCCGATGAGAAAGGCGGCCTGCGCCAACTCGTGGAAGCCGTCAAAGATCATCCTGCGCTGGCGGTGTGGGAGGGGCCGGACGAGATCGTCTGGAACTTCACCGCCTACAGCGGCCTCTATCGCAGCGGCGTCTACCGGAGTGCTGACGAGTGGTGGCAACAAACGCCCCTGGCCGTGCAGCGGTCCGAGGCCGAGGCCGCCCGAATCCTGCCGCGCTATCGCGAAGGCCTCCAGCTTGTGCGCCGCCTGGATCCAAAGCGGCGTCCGATCTGGCTCAATGAAGCCGCCCAAAGCGACCTGAAGTTTGTCCGCGAATTCCTGACCGGCGTCGATATCACCGGCTGCGACATTTACCCTATCCACGATACCAACCGCCGGCCTTGGGTCGTGGCTGATTACACCGAGCGCTACAAACAAGCCGGCCAGGGACGACCCGTCTGGATGGTGTTGCAGGGTTTCTCCTGGCACGAGCTCAAGCCGCCGAAAGACAAGACGCTGGTTTATCCGTCGTTTGCCGAGTCGCGGCTGATGGCCTGGGCCTCCATTGCGCATGGGGCGAAGGGCATTCTCTATTGGGGCACCGAGTTTGTGCCAAAAACCGCTCCATTCCGCGAAAGCTTGCTGACGCTCGCGAGCGAACTTGCGGCCCTGCAACCGTTCCTGGTGGCCAGGCAAGAGACCGGAGTGAAAGTGGTCCTTGTCGAATCCGAAGGCCGGCCAAAAGAGGGCCATCGCGGTGTCAGCCTGGTGGCGCGGCGCTCCGGCCGGGAATGGCTGATGGTGCTGGCGAATGAAGACGAACAGCCGCACCTGGGCGTGGAAGTGATCGGAATCGGAAGATTAAACGGGCGCGAGCTGGAGCAACTTTACGGCCCGGAAAACGTGACGGTGAAAGCCGGCGGTTTCGTCACGCGCCTGAAGCCGCTCGAAGTGAAAGCGTTCGCCACCAGCCGAAAATGGGAAGGAGCGCGGCGGGCCGCAAGAGAGTTTCAATAAGCCCGGAAAGCAACTTCTTGACCTCATCTTTTTGACAAAGGAAGACTGCGTCCCAGAGGCCTTTGCAGAAAAACTGCATTGACCGGTGGCATTTTTCGAGAGGAGTGACCGGGCGAAAAAGGTCATCCGAAAAAAGAAATGGTTGACACCGCTTTGTCCCGAAACAGGATGGCTGCATGATCACCGTCAGGCAGACCACAGCCAAACTCGTTCTGTTCTTCTGCATGGGCGCGGCGGCCACACCGGCTTGGCCGATGGAAATCACCTGGACCCGCATGATTGGCCAATGGCCCGGCGAAGGCGCTCCCCTCGTGGCGGACGTGACCGGCCGGGGCCAGCCCGAAATCCTCATCGTCAATCGCGGCGGCCAATTGCTGCGGTGGGCGCCGGACGGCTCCGCTCTCGGCCAAGGTCAGGATGGCGAAGCCGCCCAATTGCCGGAAGGGCGTTGGACCACCGCGCCGACGTTCATCGATGCCGTTTCCGGCGCACGGCTGGTCGTCGGCAACGTCGAAGGATTGGTTGTCGGTTTGGACCGGAATTTTCAACCGGTGTGGCAGCAGAAACTTCCCGGCGAAACGGCTTGGGGCAAAGCCATTCCCGCCACCTGGCGCACGAGTTCAGGCACAGCGCTCTGCTTCGGGGACCTGACAGGAACCGTTACCTGCCTGACCGGCCGGGGGAACATAGAATGGACCCATGCGTTAAGCGCCGGCCCCATTCGCGTTCCGCCGCGGACAGTCCAAACAAACGGCCAGGACACCGCGGTGTTGTTCGCTGCCGGCTCCACGCTCGTCTGCCTGGATCTGAGCGGATCGGTGCGATGGCGGCGCGATCTCGGTCAGGAAATCCAGACGAGGCCAGAGGCAATCGCCTTTCAAGATCGCCAGCTTATCGCCTGCGGAACCGGCGCGGGCGCGGTTTTTGGTCTCAGCTTAACCGGCGAGATTCTTTGGCAGTGCGTCCTCGGAGATGCGCCGCTTTCGTCCCTGGCGCTATTGACACGCCGCGAGGCCGAGCCTTTGATTCTTGGAACCGGTTTTTGGGGAAACTTGCACGCCATCAATATGCAGGGTCACCGCGTCTGGACCCATTTCTTCCGGGCTAAGACGCGCGCTGCGCCACTGGTCCTCGATGCCGACGGCGATGGACGCAGCGAGATTTATCTGCCCACATTTCACCAGCATCTTTTCGTGTTCGATGAAAACGGGCAACTGGCGGACGATGTCCGGCTGTCAGGAATTATTCCATCGTTCGCAGTCCCAATGGTTGATCCGGCCACGGGCCATACGGATGTGCTGCTGGCCACCACGACGCTCCTGGCGTACCGGCTGCGGCCAGCCGTGCCCAGATCGGCCTACGGAAGAACTGCCGACGCTCGCGAGGTGACGCTGCAACCCCCCCCGCCGGAGCTTCCCACAGAAACCGCCGCTCTGCTCGTGCGCAACCCCCAAGGCGCGGTCCTCAACGTCAACGTCACTGTGACTGGCGACAAAGGTTGGGCCGCGCTCCAAGGCCGGTTGACCGGCCGGTCATTATTCGATCTGCCGCTGCCTCCGATGACCGGCACAGGGGCTTGGTCGTTCCAGGCCACGGCGCGAAATGCTCAAGGCCGCCTCCTGGCTGAAACCAGTTGGCATGTTCCGCCACATCCGCGCACAGAACCGGAAGCGCCGCCGGCAGGCACGCTCCGCGCCTGGGGCACTCCAGCTTACGGCTCCTTTTCGGAAACGCGGCTGGCGCCGTGGCCCAGTGAGATTGCGCCGACGAATCAACCCGCCGTTCAGGTGTCCTCGCTCTATCTGGGAGAGGTGGACCAAGGCGCGTTCATCGTTGCCTCGACGCTTTCCGAAGCGGTGCGCGCCCGCGTCACGTTCAGCAATCCCACCAACGCGGCCGGCCAGGTCTTCGGCGGCGCGATTGTCCTTCGCGAAGTTGTGCCCATAGGGTCGGTGAATGGCGAGCGCATTCCCGACGCGCTGCCCGTGCTCGGCGACGACGGATTGATCACCCTCCCAGGGCAACGGGCCGTCAAAGTGTGGGTGAGCGTCGATGCGCATGGCGCGCAGCCGGGCGACTATCGCGGGCGCATCCTGATCGCTCCGCTACGAAATGAGGCCGAGAAGCTCGAACTCCCCCTCGTCATCGAAGTCCTGAACCTCGAATTGCCGAAGGAATTTCCGCTGACACTTTGCACGTGGGATTATGTGCCGAACCGATGGTTTCCAGTGGCCGTCGCGGCGCTCGACGATATGACGCGCCACGGCGTCAACGTCTTTCCCCGCAGCGCCCCCGTCCCGCGCGCAGCGGTCAATGCCCAAGGCGAGTTGAACCTGGAATGGCCGGCGCTGGATGCCGAATTGGAGCGGCTGAAGGGCCGCGGCCGGATTCTGTTTCAACTGACGCATCCGCCCATCACCTTTGCCAAACCGCCGGCTGAGCCGGAGAAGCGCCAAGCCGAGATCAAGTATCTCCAGGCTTTGCGCGATCATTTGCAGGCCCGAGGCTGGGGCTATGCCGACTATGCCTTCTATCCGCTCGACGAGCCGGGCCTGGACTATGGCAAGAGCGTTCCGGTTTTGATTGAGGCGGCCAAGCTTTTCCGGGCGGCAGACCCGAAGCTGCAAGTTTATACCGATCCTGTTCCTGGTTTGTCGTGGAAAGATTTCACGCAGATCGAACCGCTGGTAGATGTGTGGGCACCAAACATGCGACTGGTTTCAGGCTTGCTCTCGGGAGATCCTCGCATGAAACGCATTTTGCAGGCGAAAACCGTTTGGTCCTACGAATGCGTCTCACAGGTCAAATCGCTCTCGCCGCTGCGCTACAACCGCGCCAATGCCTGGCGGGCGAAATTCTTCGGGCTGGCGGGGCTTGGCTTCTGGACGCACAGCACCACCGAAGCAGATCACTGGTTTGCGGGGAAGACCATCGAGGACGAGTATGCGCTCGTCTATCCGGGCACGGCGCCGGTGCCGAGCGTGCGCTGGGAAGCCGCGAGAGACGGCCTGGAGGACGTGGCCGCCATGGCCTTGCTCGAAAAACAAATCGCAGCGCATCGGCAAGCCGGGACCAAGCCGGAACTGGCCGAGCAGGCGGACAACGTTTTGCGGATTGCGTTGGGGGACATCATGGAGCTGTCCGACGAAGTCTTCGTGGAAAGCCGCGATTACTTGCGCGCCGGTGATCGGTTGCTCTGGCACACTGGGGCAGACGTGGACACTTTCCGCCGCCATCGCGCTGAGATCGCCCGGATGACCCTGGCGCTAACTCCAGGACGTCTTTCAGGTTTTTGAAGAAGGGGGCTTCGATTTCCATCGAGTCGAGCCGCTTCAGGGTTCCACCAATCGGAAGAACAGATGGCCGGTTCCGGCCGGCAAGAGCACTTGGTTGGTTGTCTCGGACCCCGACACATATTGCCAGTCCGGGTTCGTCAAGCTCGAGGTCCGCTGAAGCCGCAGGCCCACGGCCCCGCTGGCCCACGACAAAATCACCTTGCCGTCCGGGCCTGGGCGCGCAATCTGAAGTTGAGGATCGGCAAACGGACTCAGGTAATAGCCTATGATCGGGCTTCCCGTGTCCGAAGCCCACTGGTGGCCGGGAGCCAGCTCACCGCTGGCCTCCAGAGAGAAGGAGAAGTCGCCGTCGATGCTGATGCGGTGCGTGCTTTCCGCGAAGGCCGCCGCCGTGATTCCGACAAACACGCTCACCCAGACGGCCAATTTCAGCAAAACACCTGACCGCAGGTGACGCGCCTGCATCGGATGCAGCCCCGGCTGTCGCGGGGACGGATTGATCCGGTCAGAGCCACCGGTGGGAAATTGTTTTTTTGAGGGTGATCGGGTGACGGAGAAATGCTTTTCGACGGCGTTCACGCCCCAGACGCTACGCTGAGGCCGGACGGCGTCAAGGGGCGGATTGTTTGGCGTAACGACCGATTTTATCAGCCACCTTTTATTCGACTCAGCCAGTACTCGGGCTTCCGGTGAGCATGGCAGATGGCAACAATCCAAATCACACCAGGGCGAACGATGAATGCGATGTAGTGCCGAAAAATAGAGAGATTGACTCTCCGATAACCCTTCGGACGCAGCCGCGGTTGTAACGGATCCGCCTCAATCTTCTCAAGAAAGCGGTCTACCTCATCCTTAAAGCGAACCCCAAGACCTAGTTCCTGGCTTTCGTAATAGCCCACTGACTCCCAAAACTCGACCTCAGCCTCGTGGACAAGGACGACTCTCATCGGCCAAAACGAGAGTCGAAATCCTTCTTAATGTCTTCCCAAGAACGGCCCTGGGCGACGCCTGCATCGATTTTCGCAATGCGTTTTTCGATCTCATCTTCCCAAGCGCGCTCAACCTCCTCATCTGCTTTCGGCTCGACGCTCTCCAAAAGTCGTCTCGCCAAGCACAGCCGCTCAGTGCCCGGTAATGAAAGAGCTTGTGCAGCGACTTTCTCCAGTTCGTTGGTCATGCCCAAAGCTTACTTGGAGGCGACCGTTTGTCGAGACCTCCTCGGACGACTTGTACGGCTTGAAACGAGGTAAGGAGCGCGCCTCGGAAATCCCCTGCCAGTTCGACCGCCCCACGGCTTGGCGCGCTGGCTAAATCGCGTCTTTGTCAGCCGCTACCTTCTCCCATCCGGAAGGCCAACCCGCCCGCCCGGAGCGAGCACCAGTATTGCGCCCCGAAAAGCGCGACGCACAACAGGCAAACCAGCATGACGCCAGTAGCCCCACGCGCAGCACCCGGCGCGATCCCCAGGACCTTGCCCAATAGCTCAACCACGGACCGTTCCTGGAGGGCCAGAAGGCCTATCGGCAGCGCGGCCCCCGCCGTCAGCAACGCCGGAAAGAATGCCACCCGGCGCAAACCGCGACGGACCGCCGCTCCCTCCGACGCGGCGTGGTGCTGCCTGCGCCCCGCGTAAATCCCGGCGAGAATACCCAATCCGAAGGTGCCAACGGGCAATCCCATGAAAAAGGCCACCGCCACCACGCAGAGCGCCCCGTAGATGGCTGCTATGAGCCAAAGACTTGCCGTGTAGAATCTCCGAATCCATTTCCGGAGCAGAAGCAGGTCCAGGACAATCCCGGCCAGCAATCCAGACATGGCTGTGACGGCAACCGCGCTGACCGAGACGCCCGGCACACAGGCATGAACCACAGCAGCCGTCCACCAGCACATAACAAAGACCAGCAGCGGGCAGATGCCCGCCAGGAAAATGCCCACAATGGTGCTTTCTGTCTTGCTCATGCGTTCAGTGCCCAACGACCGAACTGAGCCACGCGGGTGGCCCAGCGCGTCAGCATTCGCAACTGACGTGGCCCGCCCGCG
>CAYIIH010000075.1:0-25969 GCA_964363225.1 uncultured Verrucomicrobiota bacterium
TTTGAACTCCCAATAACAACCTGTAGTGTGAGGTGGAGTCAATAGGATACCCAGACAACATTATATCATCAAACCTTACACGGCCGAATTCGTTTTGCAGCAGGTGGAACAAGCTCTGGGCCAATCAAGACTGGAGGTCTTGGAGAAACCGCAGCGTATCTGCCGGCGCCTGAGCATTAATGAAGAAAACCTCGTCAACCTACTCGAAGTGCTGGTGGAAAAGGTTAAACAAGGAATGCTCGCGGCCCGAAACGATCTTGTGAAGGGGAATTTGCCCGGCGCCGTTTCGCAGCTTAATGCCCTCAAAGGCGCTTGTGCGAACCTGGGCGCCATCGCGCTCCAGGCCAAGCTCGGCAAAGCAGAAGAAGCGTTGCAGCGCTCGGATTACCTGCCTCCCAACTGGCCGGAATTAGCCTCCAGTGACGCGCCTGCCAACACCGTTTTTGCCAGCCATGTCCAATACCTTTTCGGTTTACTCGACCAAATCGAGGAAGAGAACAAGCGCTTGGTGGACAGCATTCCCCAACCGAGTGGCCAGTTGGCAACTGCAGAGTGAGATTGTGGCGGCCCAGCGGCCGAGCTTCTTGCCGAAAGTGAGGCCGGGTTACCCGGCTTCTGACCAGCCTTCGTATTCTTAATCGAAAATCAATCGTTCGCCGCCCCGCGACCGGTAGGGGCTGACTCCCGGTTGAAATCTTCTGGGGTGCGCTTGTTTCCGGGCGCCAAAATCGTATTGAAAAAGGAGGCCGATCTGATTCGCGCCGCGGCCCTGGGTGCGGATGGCGTCAAAGCCGTGCGCGTAAATCAACGTCACAAACCAGGCAGCGGCAGGCGAATAATAGGTGATGCCGCCGCCCGCACCCGAATGCCACCGGCCCGGCTGCTCAAGCCCAGCCAGGTATTGCGCGGCTCCGCTGGCGGCGAACAGGGTGAAATTCCATCTCTTGGTTGCCTCCAGCGGGAATGAATACTGGCCGTTCAACAAGGCAAATTGCCTGGCGGAAAGCTCATGGAAGTAATAGCCCGGTATGTTGAGGGGGAATTCGGAAGCGAACGGCAGGAGACCACCCAACCGGTAGGCGCTGAACCGGTCTGGATCGATGCTGGCGCCGGTCGTCAGGCTGAATTCGATTTCTTGATAGGATGGGTCAAAGGTGTATTTGAGCAGGGCGCGCCCCCAAAAAAGGTGGCTGTCCGATTCGGACTGGCGGTCCCCCATAAAACCATAAGCGGCCGAATCGGTTCGGAATTGCCCCTCGTACCAAACGGACAGTTCCATAGCCAATGGAGTGGTCAAGGTCGGTTCCCGGCCTCCCCAGCGCAGGCCGGTCCGGACGATCGCTGAAGTGCGATCATCCGGCATCCGAAACAGCCCGCTGGTCTCACGATCCGCTTCATAATACGATTGATGCACCCCAGCTCGCAGGATGCCCCAGAGCGGCACCAGCCAATCCGGCCTGAAGCGATGGTAAACGCTGGCCGAAACTTCGCCTCCATGACCGGTGAAAGACTCCTCCCGCCGATAGACTCCCTGTCGTACCTCGGAATAGCTGTCGGCAAAACCGCCTCCGGCCAGGCCAATGGCGACATCGGTGTTCGCGCCCAGCAATTTGGAAAAGCCCAACTCGGAGTCCACGTAGATGGGCGCCACGGCCAGACGAAGCGTCAGATTGGTCGAGTAAAAGGAAGGCTTGTTGTAGTAATAGAAGCCGTAGGCGGCGATGGGGCCGCGTCCTTCCAAAGGTTGATTATACCCCAGTTGAATCAAACGCCGGTGTTCCGGATCGATTTGCGCCTGAGCGCAGATTTGACTGCCCAGGAGAATGAGAACAAGCGGATAAAGCCAAATGCCTCGCGAACTCACAACATTGGCAGACCGCTGGAGCCGGCGAACAAAAAGTCCCTTCATGCACGATTCTATTGTCAAGCCTTGGCGCCAGGGTATTCTGTCCCAATGAGTACGGTAAAGAAATTATTGCACACGCGCTACCGCGTGAATGACTTGGAGAGAACGGTGAAGTTCTATTGCGACGTTCTTGGCTTGCAGGAAATCCGCCGGCACAAATCTCCGCGCGGCTCCGAACTCGTCTTTCTTAAAGCTCCGGAAAGCGAGGAATTGATCGAGATTTGTTGTTATCCAGCGAGCGGGCCCGTCCAGGTTCAAGCGGATTTGACGCATCTCGCCTTTGAAGTGGACAGCCTTGAGGCATTTGCCCGGCATTTGGCCGCGCTCGGACTCAAGTACTCCGACGGGCCGATCATGAACTCGAGCGGGGGCGGCTTTGCCTTTATCGACGCGCCGGAAGGTTACGAGATTGAACTGATGCAGCCGGCCAGCCGGCAAAGTTTTTCGCCGCAACATTGACACGCCGCTCGCAACCCATTGATAGTCTCCAGTGTGACGCGAATTTACGATTTAGTGATGACGCACAAGCTGGACTCGGATGATTTTTTCATTCACCGGGTGCAACAGCATTGTGCCGAGCGCCGGCTGAACTTTTTCCTGATCGAACCGCTCTGGGTCGAACCGTTCCTGGATTGGTTTGCCCGAGGCCAGGTCTGGGCGAAGGTGCTGCTGAACATGCACAGCGAACACCATCTGCCCGAGGACGTTTATCATCGACTCGTGCGGTTGGCGGCGGAGAAAGAAACGAAAGTCATTGATCCGCCCGATGCAGCCCTGGCCGCCTTTGACAAGTCCAGGCTGCACCGGCGGCTGGTGGCGGCGAAGTTCGAGGTGCCGCCGACCCTTTTGGTCCCTCGCGAGCAGGCGGCGGATTTCCGGCTTTCGGAAGAGGACCGGACGTTGCTGGGCACGCCTTTTGTCATCAAACCAAGCCTGGGCTATGGGCGGCGCGGCGTGATTCTGGATGCCACGGACGAGCGTGATTTGACCCGCTCGATGGCAGGTTGGGATGATCCGTGTTACCTGTTGCAGCGGCGGATTCAGCCGCATTCGCTGCATGGTTCTCCGCTCTATTTTCGGGTTTATTTTGTCTTCGATTCCGTGTGGTGTTGCTGGTGGAATTGTTACACTGACCGCTATCGCATGGTGACGGCGGCTGAATTCGAGGAGCTGGGTTTGAGCCGCTTGTGCGAGGTGGTTCGCCAGGTGGCCCAATTGACCGGCATGCAATTCTTCTCCAGCGAAATGGCCCAGACGGAATCGGGTGAATTGGTGCTCATTGATTATGTCAATGACCAATGCCACTTGTTGACGCAATCGGCCAATCCCACCATGGGCGTGCCGGACGAGCTGGTGGCTGCCATCGCGCGTCGTCTGGTCGATGGCGCCCAGCAGTTGATGGCGCAAGCCAAATGAGATTTCCAATGATTCTCAGAGCCGGTCAATGTCAATTTGAATTTCCAGGCCCGGCCCTGCTTATGGGCGTGGTGAATGTGACGCCGGATTCCTTTTCCGATGGCGGCCAATTCTTCCAGCCACAAGCCGCGGTGGATCGGGCCCTGGATCTGGTGGAACAAGGCGCCGGCATCATCGACATCGGCGGCGAATCGACGCGTCCCGGAGCCGAGCCGGTCAGTGAATCCGAGGAAATACGGCGCGTTGTGCCGGTGATCGAACGGTTGGCCGGACGCATCAAAGTGCCGCTCTCCATCGATACGCAAAAGGCGGGCGTGGCCCGGGCCGCGCTGGCGGCGGGTGCGAGCATGGTCAATGACATCGCCGCCCACCGGCAAGATGAGGCACTCTGGCAGGCGGTGGCCGAGTTCAAGGCCGGCTACGTGGCGATGCACATGCAGGGCACTCCGCAGACGATGCAACGGAAACCAACTTATGGCGATGTGCTCGCGGACATCGGCGCTTTTTTCGCCGACCGGCTGGACCGCCTGAAAAGGGTCGGTGTCGAACCGGAGCAGGTCGTTTTGGATGTGGGGATCGGCTTTGGCAAAAACCTTGAGCATAATTTGCAGTTGCTCGCCGGCCTGAAGAGTTTTACAAGGTTTGAGCGACCCTTGCTTCTCGGTGTCTCGCGAAAATCTTTTATGGGCCAGTTGCTCGGCTTGGACGTGGCCGCGCGTTTGCCGGCGTCGCTGGCGTGTGCCGTCTGGGCTGTCCAAAGTGGAGTGCAGATTGTCCGCACCCATGACGTGGCTGAAACCCGTCAAGCGCTGCGCATGACCGAAGCAATACGGGCGCACCAAAAGTAATGGCTTGGGAATTGTTCAAGATCATCTGGCGTCCGGTCATGGAGATATCCATCCTGACCGTCGCGATTTATTACGTCTTTGTCTTCGTGCGCGGCACCCGGGGTTGGCCCGTGATCATTGGCTTTCTGGTCATGCTGGGTTTGACCTTTTTGGCGACGGTGCTGAAGCTGGAGGTGCTGGGCTCGTTGTTGAGGGCCTTTTTCACCTTGTGGGCGGTGGCGGTCCTGGTGATCTTTCAGCCGGAATTCCGGCGCATGCTGGCCGAGTTGGGAGGCAATTTGCCCTTCTTCACGACCGCCAGAGAACAGCGGGAAAACATCGAGGTGATCATTCAAACGGTCGAGCGCCTGGCCGATGTCCACATCGGAGCGCTCATTGCCATTGAGCAATCCATCCAACTGCAGGAAGTGGTGGAGTCGGGCATCGTGGTCGATTGCGAAGCGACTCCGGAAATGCTGGAAACGATCTTCTTCCCGAACAACGCCATTCATGATGGCGGTGTCATCATGCAAGGGGATCGAATCACCCATGCGGCCTGCATCTTTCCGCTCACGCAGCGCCAGGACCTGAACAAGTCGCTCGGCACTCGGCATCGGGCCGCCATCGGTTTGGCGGAAGAAACCGACGCGTTGATCGTGGTGGTTTCGGAGGAAACCGGCTCGATTTCCTACGCCTACAAAGGGCAGTTGGTGCGCGGGATCACCTTGGAGGAACTACGCTCCTTTTTGACGTCGATCCTGGTGCCGCATGCCAAGCCGCGCAGCCTCATTGAATGGTTGCGCGCCCGCAGAAGCAGCCGCCTGAGAATCAACCTGGTCTTGCTGTAGGAAACCGACGCGAAAGAGAATGACATGGTCTGGCGAGATTTTATTCTAAATAACATCTGGTGGAAGATAACGGCGTTGTTCCTGGCCGTCGTGGTGTGGGTCACCTTTCATTCCAGCGATGAACTGCAAAGCCTGGTCAGCCTCACGAGTTCGCGCTCCTTTGTCCGCCACCCGGTCACCGTCATGAAGGCGGCCAATGATGTCAGGAACTTTCGTCTGGCGCCGGACGAAGTCGATATTACCGTCAGTGGAGAAGTCTCCCTCATCAGATCCCTGGCCGGGAGCGATCTGCACGCTTTTGTGGACCTGACGCGAATCAAGACCAACAAGGTCAACTCGGCAAAAGTCCAGGTCTATCGGCCGCGCGGAGTCAGGCTGGAAAGGGTGGTTCCGGATGCGGTGCGGCTTGAACTGATCAAGCCCTAAGGCATATGCTGAGTCCCGATATGCTCAAAAAACCGCCCAAAAGAATCTTTGGCACCGACGGCGTCCGCGGCACGGCCAATCTCGAGCCGGTCACCGCCGAAACCGCGCTCAAGCTGGGCCGGTCCGTGGCCTACGTATTCAAGACCATGGATGCGGCGCCGCGCGGCCATGGCAAACATAAAATCGTCATTGGCAAAGACACCCGTTTGTCGGGTTACATGCTGGAGAACGCCCTTGCCTCCGGCATCCTTTCCATGGGGGTGGACGTGCTCTTTATCGGGCCGTTGCCAACCCCCGGCGTGGCTTACGTCACGCGCAGCCTCCGGGCCGATGCCGGCATTGTCATCACCGCCTCGCACAATCCGTATGATGACAACGGAATCAAGTTTTTCCGCGGTGACGGCTACAAACTCGATGATAATATCGAGCGGCGGATTGAGGAGATGGTTTTCACCGGGGACATTGAAAACATCCGGCCGGCTGCCTCGGAGATTGGCAAGGCCGTCCGCATCGACGATGCACTGGGCCGTTATATCGAGTTCGCCAAAGCCTCCTTCCCCCGTGGGATGACCCTCGAAGGGATGCGCATGGTGATCGATTGCGCCCACGGCGCCGCCTACAAATCCACCCCCTGTGTCCTGCGCGAGCTTGGGGCCGAGGTCGTAGTCTATGGCAACCAACCCGACGGCATGAATATCAACAAGGACTGCGGCTCGATGCACCCTGATCATTTGTGCCGGAAGGTCCAGGAACATGGCGCCCAGCTTGGCATCGCCCATGACGGTGATGCGGATCGAGTGCTCTTCTGCGACGAAACCGGGACGTTGATTGACGGGGATGACATCCTCGCCATGGCCGCGCTGGAGCTTTTGGCCCAAGGCCGGCTCCAGGAAAACACTTTGGTGGCCACCGTCATGAGCAATGCGGGCCTGGATGCGGCCATCAACGCGGCCGGCGGCCGAGTCGTGCGCACCTTGGTGGGAGATCGAAACGTCATCGATGAGATGCTGCGGAATGGCTACAACTTTGGCGGAGAACAAAGCGGGCACATCATCTTCCGCGATTTCAGCACCACCGGCGACGGCTTGGTCTGCGCTCTGCAAATCCTGCAGATCATGAAAGCGAAGCAGCTCCCGCTATCCCAACTGGCCCGGTGCTGGACGCGGTTTCCCCAGGTCGTCACCAATATCCGGGTCCGGCACAAGAAACCGTTTGAGCAACTGGACGCCCTCATGCCGATGCTGGCTCAGGCCGAAGCCGATCTGAAAAAGGACGGTGGCCGCGTCTTCCTGCGCTATTCAGGCACCGAGCCCAAAGCCCGGTTGCTGCTGGAGGGACGCGATCGCGCGGCCCTGCAACGCTGGAGCCACAAAATCGCCGAAGTGATCCGGCATCAGGTCGGCGCCTAACCCGCATCCATGAAACTGGGATGCGCGGGCATCCATGCGATCCAATTGAATCGGGTCGCGCGGTGCCTCCGGCCCGCCAGGGGGTGGCGGCACTGGTGGGTGCCCACGCTCCAATTGAATAGCACGGCGAAGACGGCCTACCACAACCTCAAAACCTCGGGCCTCAGTCGCCCAACCCACTGGCGGGGCAGCCGTTCATCCAAAGAACCCGGCAACATCTTTTCCCTTCCCACGTGGCCATCGCAGAAAGCGGCATTGGCCGTTTGGCTGTGGCGAAAGTGCGCCGTCGCTTCATTGGTGCTGACGTAATAGAACTCTTCCAGCATCGGATTGTGCGGCGAGGCCGGCGCTTGAAAGGTGTTCACCTGCGCAGCATCAGCCAGCAAAACCAACTCTGACGGGCGCGCCTGTTTGAAAACGTTCACCGGCGGTTCGCCGGCGGGCGCTGAGAGATGGATGTTGTAGCCATAGCCGTAAGCCGCGCCCACGGCCTTGAGTTTGAATTTCTGCAGGCTGTAATTCAACGAAGGACAGACTTCCACCCCGCGCCCGCCCAAATAAGGGTGTAACGCTCCCAGGGTGGCGTCGAAGGCCCGTTTTCCTTCGCCGCCCCGCTCCAGCCAGCCGAACCAATAGACGTCGCCGCCGTTGAGGGCGGCGCCGCGGTAGCGAAAGCATTGGCCCGCATTGTCGTCCCAATACATCTGCGCGGCCAGGCCGAGCTGCTGCAGGTTCGCCACGCATTTGACGCGCAGCCCGGTTGCTTTGCTGCGGGCCAACGCCGGCAAGAGCAGCGAGCCAAGCAAAGCGATCACTGCCGTGACCGCCAGCATTTCCACCAGCGTAAAGGCGCGTCGGAAATGGCTCAGGGCTGTGCTCTCCTGGAAGCGGTTCATGGTCGATCAGCAAGAAGCCGGTAAAACTGCGCCGGGACCGGCGGTGGATCGGCATCAGCCAAAGTGACTTTGCCGGAGGAGCCGACGGACTGTTTCGCGACCAGCGTCCATGAAATAAAATCCGCCGTGCGGTAGAGGGCGTAGGTCCATTCCGGGCGCGCTGTGAATTCCACCTGCCATTGTCGGCCCACAAACCTGCCCGCGAGGTCCATGTCCATCTTGGCCGGTTGCTCCAGCGTGATGAGCAGGTTATCGACGATCCCATGTGCCCGAATCGAGCCGCTGAATTGCGGATCCTGCCCGGCGTCGCTGTAGCTTATGATCGCCAGGTGATCCACGCGAAAATCGGTGAATTCCGGCCCCAGCACCACCGATTTGACCGGGCCAAAGGGCGCGCCATTGCGCGTCACGGAAGTCTTCAGTTCCCCGTCATCCCCGTCAAAGACCATGGTGACGCGAAACAGGTCATTGAGGGTCAGTTCAAGCGGGGCATTGAAACTCGAGGCAAAGACCATGTTGCTGGAAATGATCGTCGGGGCAATGGTCGCGCCAAAGCCCGAGTCCGGAAAATAGTCGAACTCGAACAGGTTGGGCGAACTCGTGCCGGTTCCACGAACGAAACTGGTCGAGGAGGCTGCCTCCATGTTCAGCAGTCCAAGAGCCAGTTCGAACGTGTACGGCTTGCCCGGCGTGGTGCCGACGGCGATGTCCTGCAAGCGCAGGTCAAAGGAGAGGCTGAAATCATGCCGGCGCGTCAGGGTGGTGCCGAGTGGCCGGTAGAAGAAGCTGTTTGGCTTCGAGGAATCCCAGGTGACCTCAAGGTATTGCTTTGGCGTGTTCCAGTGGAACAAATTAGTGTCGCCAAAGACCAGCCAGCCGGCTGCGGCGGGGTCCTTGGCGAAATCTTCCAAGAGAGCGGTCGGCGGCATGGGCTCAGCAGCGCGAGTTTTAAGCAGGGAGAGGGTAACGCAGCCGGTGAGGAGCAGCGTCCGAAGAGTGAATAACAACATAGGACTGATCTTTCAATTGGGTTCCACGGGTGACCGTGGCACTAGTTAACGGTTGAGAGACCAGCGCCGAGTTTGAAGGTTGGATGCAGCTTGAGAGCTGCGGCGACAAAAAAACCTTCAGACTCCGGCAAAACGGGGAATGAAGGCATTCAGCGAATCCCGCCGAAAATGGTTCGGCAGGCTGGCCTCATCCTTCTCTTTGACGGAGAAGTTGATTGTCCTGGAAGAGATCAAGCTCGCTGCTTTTTCGCGCTCCGGACAATCCGACGAGCGCAGCTAAACCGATATCCTGACTCCGGGCTTTAGTCTTGCTCCCGCCTTCCCGGTCCGTTCAGAACCAGTGGCAGTGGGAGTTTGCATCCCGTTACAGTGGCGCAACCGTCCCCGATTCACACGGGGTTCCCTGACATTTAGCTGCGATGAGGATGGACGCCAGGTCCATCCGGCTTTCAAAGAACGAACCCTTGTTAAGACGAAGGCGCCGAAATGCCAAGCAAAATGTGTCAGAGGCATTCGGGTTGAAATGCGTCAGTCATGGCGGACGGAGCGCCGGTTTCCAACCGGCTTGGAGGGATCAGGCGTAGCAAGCCGGCTTCAAGCCAGCGCCCCGCCCGCGGTGACTGAGCCGTGACTACGCAGTTCGAGCGACGCCAATTGAACCGCTGAGACGCGATGGACGCGGAGAGGAATGGAGAACAGCCAGGTCAGATTCGGTCGCGGAATGGTGAATGGTATCCCACCGAGCGAAACGGAGTCTTCTCTGCGCTCATCGCGTCTCCGCGGTTTTCTTTTCAGCTACCCTTTCTGCATAGGCGGCTGAGGGATTACAGTCCTTGACGCATTTCCATTGAGCCAACGCGCGCCCACGTGGTACCCTTGTCCCACCGATGAAAGCATGGAAAAAGATTGGCTCCATCTGCATGGGCGAGGGGGCAACTTGCGTGCGGTTGGTTGCACGGCTCGTAGCGGCGATGGTGTTCGTCTCCGGGCCGGCCTTGGCCCAACTCCCAGTCATTCCCAGTGACGTCAAAGGCGCCGTTCAGAAGGTAATCGATTACGGCTACTGCCGCGCGATGGTCATTGGCCTGCTCAACACCAGCGGGGCTGCTTACCATGTTTACGGACGCTTGGCGTACGATGATGACCGAGTCCCGGACGAGGACACGCTTTTCGAAATCGGCTCGATCACCAAGGTCTTTACCACCACGCTTCTGAGTGACATGGCTGCGCGGGGTGAAGTGGGTCTGACAAACAGTGTGCAGCAGTATCTCCCCGCCGACGTGCGTTTGCCGGCCCGCTCCGGCAAAGAAATCACGCTCACTCACTTGGCGACCCACACCTCAGGATTGCCGCGCATGCCGACAAACTTCGATCCTGCCGATTGGACCAATCCATACGCCGACTACACCGTGGAGCGAATCTACGCGTTCCTCAACAGCTACACGCTGCCGCGCAATCCGGGGCAACTCTACGAATACTCGAACTTCGGCCTGGGGCTGCTCGGACACGTCCTGGAGCGGATCACAGGCAGAGACTACGAATCGCTGGTCATCGCGGGCATCGCTAACGAATTGGGCCTCAACGACACGCGAATCAACCTCTCGGCCGAACAACGTGCGCGCCTGGCGCACGGCTACAGTGGCGTCGTTGAACTGCCGAACTGGGACCTTGGATCAATGGCGGCGGCCGGCGCACTGAAATCGAGCGCGCGCGATGTGCTGCGATTTCTGGCCGCGAACCGGGGTTGGGTCTCGAACCGGTTGTCCACCGTCATGGCCGACTGCCAGAAGCAACGCGTCACGACGCCGACGCCAGGACTTTCGGTAGGATTGGGCTGGCATTTGTTGTCGCTCAGCGCCGGGACGGCGGTCTTCCACGACGGCGCGACCGGAGGATACCGCGCCTTCGCCGGTTTCCTGCGCAATGGCAAAACGGCGGTGGTCGTGCTGGCCATTGAGAAGAACGGTAATCAAGTCAGTCTGACCCTCCAGGGCGATACCGGACTCGATTACGTAATTGAGGTTTCACCTGACATGCGGGATTGGTCGCCCCTCTCGACCAATACGATCTGGAATAATGTCATTCTGGACTCGGCGGCGCCGGCGGCAGCCAAACGGTTCTACCGTGCGGTCGCGCGTTAATCGCGTCACGAGAAGGAGACAGAACTGATGACCCCTATTTATGGCCGGATGTAAAGCTGATAGGAATAGGTGATTTTCAGTTCCTCGCCGGCTTTGAGTGCGCTCATCCACGTAAGGACATGTTTCGGATTGACCTGCTTGAGGCCGCGGGCGGTTGGCACGTCTTTCGCCTCTCCGGATTTGTCGAGGACTTCGCCGGAAAGGTCTTTTGTGATTTCCAAATCAATCGCTTTGTCGAGCCGGTTGCGAATTTTCAACTCGCCCGTGAGTTTCACCAGGTCGTGGCCGTAGCCGTAGAAGTTTGCGGCGTTGCGCTTACGCTCGACTTCAACCTCGGCCTGTTCCGCCTGAACATTCATCGCGCGATTGATGCGGATGGACGCCTCCGCGCCAGCGGCCGTATAGTAGCAGGTGTCCTGCCCGACAAACTGGCCGTCCTTCACGAACTCAGCCACTGCGGTCGTCAGCGGCATCTTCGCCGCGTTGACCACCCGGCAGACATGCCAGACCTCCTCCGCGCTCTTGCCGTCGCCCCGCTGACGTGAACTGTCGCCTTCCAGTTGGTCGCTGATCTTCCATGTGTACAAATGTCGGTAGGGCATGTTGGTCGTGAAGAGAGGAATGGTGGCCGTTTCGCCCTTCTTCAACGAGACCCGAGGCAACGGATACAGGAATAGATCCTCCGCCGTCTGACCAATGACGGTGGTCGAATACTCTGGCAGCGGCGCGTCGCCATAGGCCGCCGTGTTGAGCATGATGCCCTGCTGCTGCATCATGTGACCCCGGTCGCCGCCCTCGACCCGCCCTGTCGCCAGCGACTTCAAGAAGTCCGCCAGGCTCTGGCTCATCGCCACCGGATTCGGAAGCTCCGCAAATTGGATGTTCGGAAACCCGGTGACCAAGTCAATGTGCGCGTCCTCAAAGTCCGCCATTTCGTTGATGATTTGGGCCTGCGCCGAAAACCGCGCGCTCTTTTCGTCCGACAAATCGATGCGGTAGTTTGGCACCCAGGTGATGCCGCGCGCGAGGTAGGCCACGGAAACCTTCTCCCCGCCCGCCGCCTCCTCCAATTCCATTCGGATCGCCGGACGCTTCAGCCGGTTGGTCGCCACACAAAGCGGCTCGCCGTCCACAAAATCCGCGCGCTGAACCGTCCCCGGACTGAGCGCCACCATGCCCTGGTCAGTCTTCACCAGCACGATGCCGCTCTGCGTCGCCGACGGGTTGCCGTAATAGTAGGGTCGTTCCGGCGACCGGCGGAAATCCATGAAGTAAGGGCTTGGCGGCTCCGCGGCCACGGGGGTCACGGCCGGGGGCTGGACCATCCCTGCGACCACGCCCTGCTCGCCGGGTGTAGCACCCGTAGTGTGGAGCGCGACCTTCCGGCCCGGGTTTAACCGCAGCAATTGGTCCATACCTGATACCGGGACCAGTTCATCCACAGTCTCCATCGCGGTCGTGAGGTTTCGGAGTTTCACGCTTTTCGGGCAACCGACCCAGAAGGTGCCGTAAGCAGGAACCGGCAACTGGCCGATCCGGACACTTGTGGTTCTTGCCGGCAGCGTGGCTATCGCGGTCGCGTAGCCTAGGCCGTTCTTGAACAGCGCGAGCCGCTCGATTCTTGGAACCGCGTTGGTGCCTGCGGCGGCGCCAGCGGCAAACGTCGCGGACGCGAGGACCAGGGTGATGAGGTTTTTCATGAACATGCGTTTCAACGGAGGAAATTGCTTTTTTGACGCTCCGCGAGTGACGGAGAATTGCTTTTCCGTCGTTCCATTTGCGCCACTTTACCCTTGGGCCGGCCGCAGGCAAGGACGTTTTTCAAGTTGCTTCGCCGTGCGTTCGGCACGGCCGCGCGGGCTTGCCCGCCAGCGAGCTGCCGGGCGGATGGCGTGAGGGGGGGGAAAGGTCAGACCCTGCTGCCAGAAAAACTGGGCCAAGGTTACAGTAAAACTTGATTCGCCCCAGACCGGGCGATGAGTTAAGTGCTCGCCACAGGGCGGGCCCCGCGGCACTATTTGTTCCTGATGAACATAAACAAGAACTCCGCCGTACGCGGCCATTTTGCCAGCGACAATTACGCCGGCATTTGCCCGGAAGCTTGGGCTGCCTTGGCCGAAGCCAATCAGGGCCATGCCCGAAGCTATGGCGATGACCTCTGGACCCAAAAGGCCTCTGATTTGATCCGTGAAGTGTTTGAAACCGATTGCGAGGTCTTCTTCGTCTTCAATGGTACCGCCGCCAACTCTCTGTCCCTGGCTTCGCTCTGCCAATCTTTCCATAGCATTCTCTGCCATGAGACGGCCCACGTGGAAACCGACGAATGTGGCGCGCCGGAATTCTTTTCCAACGGCACCAAAGTCCTGCTCTTGCCGGGGGACAATGGCAAGATCAATCCGGCAGCGATCGAACGCATGGTCAAGCGCCGCGCGGATATTCACTATCCCAAGCCGCGCGCGGTCAGCGTGACGCAGGCCACCGAAGTGGGCACCGTCTATTCCGTGGCGGAGCTGCGCGCCCTCGGCGAACTCTCAAAACGGCTGGGCTTGAAAATGCACATGGACGGCGCCCGGTTTGCCAATGCGGTCGCATCGCTGGGTGTGGCGCCGCGCGAGATCACCTGGCAAGCGGGCATTGACGTGCTCTGTTTTGGCGGCACCAAGAACGGAACGCACGTGGGCGATGCCGTCGTATTCTTCAATCGTGGGCTGGCGCATGAATTTGATTATCGCTGCAAGCAAGCCGGCCAGCTCGCCTCCAAAATGCGCTTCCTGGCTGCTCCCTGGGCCGGCATGCTGCAGGACGGCGCCTGGCTGCGGCGCGCCGCCCACGCCAACCAAATGGCCCAACTGCTCTTTGATGGCCTCAAGGATATGCCGGAGGTGACGATTCTCTTTCCCAGGCAGGCGAACGCCGTCTTCGCTGAACTGCCGCCCCATGCCATTGCGGGTTTGCGCGACCGCGGCTGGATGTTTTACACGTTTATTGGCCAGGGCGGCTGCCGCTTAATGTGTTCGTGGGATACAACCGAAGGAGACGTGCAAGCCTTTGTCGCGGATTTGAAGTCCTTGTTGCGGGTTTAGAAATTCGCTGGACCGGCTACGCTTTCCAGCCGCGATTCAACAGCAGATGATCGATCTCGTCATACGTGCTGACCACGCGGGTCGCCCGCGCCAATTTGCTTTTCGGCAAAGAATTGGTGATGGCAATCACCTTCATCCCGGCAGCCAGGGCGGCTTCAACACCTGCGGCTGCATCCTCAATCACACAGCATTTTGGCGCGGGAACCGCCAGCAGCTCCGCCGTGCGCAGAAAAACATCCGGGGCCGGCTTGCCCTGAGCTACGTCCTGGACGCTGACCACGATGGGGAAGAACCGTCGAAGGTCCCGCAAAGCCAGGACTTCATCAATGACCGGATGAAACGAGCCCGAAGCCACGCCCAGCTTGTAACGGCGGGAGAGCTTTTCCACCAGCTCCGGCAAACCGGCAAAGATGGGCTGCTCGTGCTTGATGATCTCCAGAAAGCGGCGCTGTTTCCAGGAGGCCAATTGCTCCAAGGCCTGGCTCGGCCGGTGCTTGGCGATAAAATCGAGCCAAAGCGCCCGGTCCGACCGCCCATAATAAGCCGCGAAATCCATGCCGTGCGTCTCTGCATATCCCATCTCGGTGAAGATTTCCCGAAAAGCGCGCTCGTGCCGCGGCTCGCTATCGACAATCACGCCGTCCATGTCAAAAATGATGGCCTCAAACAGGTTCATGCCAAATCTGCGGATCGCTCGACCAAGTGCAGCAGATTGCCTTCCGCATCCTGAAAGAAGAGCACCCGGCCGCCGCCTCCGGCCGGCTTGATCGGCCCTTCAAATTTGACGCCCCGCGCCAGCAGTTCGTCGCGCGCCGCCTCGATCGATGTCACCCTCAAGGCCAGATGCCGCCAGCCGCTCAGGCTGTTCTCGGCCGTTTCGGCCAAAGACGAACGGCCGGCGTAAATCTCGAGCACCATCCCTCCCGGCAACTCCAGCAGAAACGCCGGTGGAACCTGCTTGTTATCGAAAAGGACGGTCGCCTTGAGCACGCGCACGTACCAGTCCTTCAGGCCGCCTGGATCGCGGGCGGCCAATCCGATGTGTTCCACGGAAAATTGCGCAGCATTCACGGTCTCAGTAAGCGATGATTCGCCCGCCCAGGCAAGCGCCGTCTTGTGCTTGACCAAGTCCGCCAACCCGGTTATGCGTGCTGCCACTCGAGCCAAAGGAACACAACATCCTGCGCTCGCCACATGTAACAGGAAAGGTGAGATATGGCTGAAAACATCAAACTGGAAGAGGCAGTGGAGTTTGCCGAGAATCCCGAACCGCGTTGCCCTTGTGTCCTGCTCCTCGACACGTCAGGCTCGATGAAAGGCGATCCCATAACGGCGCTCAACCAAGGTTTGATCGCGTTCAAGGAGGACTTGAGCAAGGACCCGTTGGCCTCGCGGCGCGTTGAGCTGGCTGTGGTGACCTTTGACAACGAAGTCAAAGTCAGGCAGGACTTTGTCACGGTCGATCAATTCGAGCCCCCCGCCCTGACCGCCCAGGGGCAAACCTTCATGGGCGGCGCGATTCAGAAGGCGCTGGATTTGATTCAAGCCCGCAAAAGCCAATACCGCGCCAATGGAATTGCCTATTACCGCCCCTGGGTGTTCATGATCACGGACGGCGAACCCCAGGGCGAGCCGGAGGTGATTGTCCAGCAAGCTGCGCAGCGGCTGAAGAGTGATGAAGCCAACAAACGCGTCGCGTTCTTTGCCGTCGGCGTCGAGAACGCCAACATGGCCCGGCTCGCCGAAATCGTCGTGCGCACGCCCGTCAAGCTCATCGGCCTTGATTTCATCGAAATGTTCGTCTGGCTCTCCAAAAGCATGGAAGCCGTCGCCCAGTCCAGAACGGATGAACAAGTGGCCTTGCCGCCGCCAGGCTGGGGCGCCGTCTGATGGAAATCCCGGCTGCCAGTTCCAAGCCCAGCCCTTGGCGAATCATCGCCGCTTCCGTGCGCGGCTCCAGCCACGAAAAGAAGAATCAGCCCTGCCAGGACGCCGTCCGGTGGCAATCGTTGCCGGGAGATAGCTGGATTGCGGCCGTGGCCGATGGCGCCGGCTCGGCGGCCTTGGCGGAAGCCGGATCGGCTGCGGCCTGCGCTGCCAGTCTGGACTTTCTTGGCCGCAGACTTCGGGAGGTCCCTGTTCCAGCCACCGAGGAAAAGTGGCGGCTACTGCTCGCCGATTCCCTCCAGGCCGCGCGGCAAGCTCTGGTGGCGGAAGCGGCGGCGCGCCAAGCGCCTTTGCGCGACCTGGCCACCACTCTCCTGCTCTTGGCGGTCACGCCGGAGGCGGTGGCTGGAGCGCAGGTGGGCGATGGCGCCGCGCTCGTGGCCGACTCCTCCGGCAATCTGCTCACCCTGACTCGACCCTGCCTGAATGAGTATCTCAATGAAACCACCTTTTTGACTTCAGAATCGGCCTTGGAAAAACCTCAATTGCAATTCCGGCCCGGCCAGATCAACCAGGCCGCCCTTTTGTCGGATGGCCTGCAAATGCTGGCCCTCAAGATGCCCGAAGGCACCCCGCACCGCCCGTTCTTTGCCCCGTTGTTCCGGTTTCTGGAAACGGCCGGCGACCCCGCCGCCGCCCAGGATCAACTGGCCGCTTTCCTTCGCTCCTCTCGCATCCAACAACGGGCCAATGACGACTTGACATTGCTCTTGGCCGGACGCATTCCGTCGCCCGCATAATGCCACCAGCGGACCCAACTGCCCGTGCGCGTTCAGCGAAAATCCAATAGCCAGTTTCTGACCCTGGCCGACGATCTGCTTCTGGGCGCCGGAGGCGAAGCCCGCATTTACGCGGTGCCGGAGGATCCGTCTTGGGTGGCGAAAATCTGGCACAAGCCGACCGACGAACGCGCTCGCAAGGTCACGGTCATGCTCGACAATCCTCCCGCGGACCCCATGGCGGCGCAGCGGCACATTTCCATCGCCTGGCCCTGCGACCTGCTCCTGGCCACCGGCCGGACCCAAAGAGTCATTGGCTTCCTCATGCCCCGCGTCTCAGGCCTGCGCCCGGTCATCGACTTTTTCAATCCGAAAACCCGCCGCCAGCAATGCCCCTTGTTCAACTACTTTTATCTCCACCGCACGGCCCGCAACCTGGCCATCGCCGTGCGCGCCTTGCACGAGCGCGGTTACGTGATCGGCGACCTGAACGAATCGAACATTTTGGCTTCCGAGACGGCCCTGGTGACCATGGTGGACACCGATTCTTTTCAGGTCTGGGACGTGGAACAAGGCGTCGCTTACCGCTGCCGGGTGGGCAAACCGGAATTCACGCCGCCCGAGCTTCAGGGGAAAACTTTTGCAAAAATTGATCGCGCTCCCCAGCATGATCTCTTCGGCTTGGGCGCCATCATTTTCCAACTGTTGATGGAAGGAACGCATCCTTTTGCCGGGGCCTTCAAAGGCAAAGGGGAACCGCCCCCTTACGAACAGCGCATTGCCGCCGGCCATTTCCTGCATGGCAGCGATCCGAGGGTGCCTTACGCGCCCAAACCGGCTGCGCCCCCCTTCGCCATGCTCCATCCGAACCTCCAGCACCTTTTCATCCGCTGCTTTGAAGACGGGCACTTGAATCCCCGCTTGCGTCCGGATACTCAAAGCTGGCAATGGGCCCTCGAAGAAGCCGAAAGCGCTCTCGTCACTTGCTGGGCCAACGAGCAGCACATCTACGGCGGCCATCTTCTGGATTGTCCCTGGTGCGCGCGCGCCAAATGGTTGGGAGGCCGTGACCCATTTCCTTCCGTGGCGGCTGTGAAAAGCGGTCAACATCTTCGGCCCCTCGCCAGCGCAGCTCGTTCCCGGCCGGCCGCGCGCTCGGATTCGGACTTCGGTCCCCCGATCCCCCGGCCCATTCCACATTCCACGCCATCTCAGACTGCGGCGGGCGGTTCTGGCGGTCGCCCTTCTTCCAGGCGCAAGCGTCCTTTTGCCTTTGCCCAAGCACGCAACGATTGGGCCTGGCTCGGCCTGGCTTCGGGCCTCCTGGCCCTGTTCTCTGGCGCTTTCATTCCGTGGCGGTTCAATTGGCCTGGTTTTGTGCTTGGGGTGGTCGCAGCGCTGTTGGGAGCCATTGGCAACATTCAAGCACGGGGCTGGTCACTTGACGGACGCAGCCGGTGGATTGCCCGCCTGGCTATAGTTCTGGGCCTTCTCATCGTCGGAATTTATTTGAGAAACGCAGTGTGATTCCAGTCAGCGATCTCCGGCAGAGCCGCGGGGTTCGAGTCGAGTGGGAGCGCATGTCGGCAACGATCGATTGTTATCGGCAACGATTGTTACAGACGGCGCACTATTTTCTGATAGACTGGTCGTTTTATTTAGAAAAAGAACAGAGATTTTATGCGTCACGAAAAATTTACACCGCGCGAGGATTACCGTCAGCAGGAAAGCCAGCGCATTAAAGAGTCCGCCAGCCTCTCGGAGAAGTTTCGGCAATTAAAATCTTTGATGGTGGAGTTGGCCTACTTTGGGCCTGAAGGTGTCACCAGGAACAGCCAGATCAAATACATAGTCAATCCTGATCACGCCAAGTCCGTGTTCCGCTTTGACTGTTTTAACCACGAATGCATTCGCGGCGATTTTGATCTGAGTGAGGCGCTCGCCCAGGCGGTGGCCGCGCGTCAAACCACTGCCACCGGCGAATTGTGCTGTCAGGGTTGGCTCAGTAAGACCACCATCGACAAAGTTCACTGCCACAATATCCTGCGCTATAAACTCAGTCTTGGGTATTGAAAACTAGGTGTCCGCAAAAACAAACTTGGCCATCGGCTCTATTTCGCGTTCAATGCCCTAAATATGAAGACCAACCTGAAACGCACTGTGACGGCAAGCATCGGTCTCGCGGGCCTGGTGCTCTCTTTGCTGGCGGGCCGTTCGACCCTGGCTGCCCCTGCGTCCACGGACAGCGAGTGGATCCAGCTTTTCAACGGCAAAAACCTGGAGGGCTGGACACCCAAAATCAAGGGTTACGCGCTCAACGACAATTTCGGCAATACCTTCCGCGTGGAGGGTGGCGTTTTGAAAGTAAGCTACGACCAATACGAGAAGTTCGATGACAAGTTCGGCCACATTTTTTACCAGGAGCCGTTCACCAACTACGTGATCCGCGTGGAATACCGCTTCGTGGGGAATCAGTTGGCCGGGGGACCGGGCTGGGCTTTCCGCAACAGCGGCATCATGATCCACTGCCAGCCGCCCGAGAGCCTGGAGAAGGACCAGGACTTCCCGGTCTGCCTCGAGGTGCAACTGCTGGGCGGCTCGGGCACGGGTGAGCGCCACACGGCCAACCTTTGCACGCCCGGCACGCACGTGGTGATGGAGGGCAAGCCGATCACCCGCCACTGCAACGATTCGACGTCCAAGACCTACCACGGAGACCAGTGGGTGACAGTCGAGGTGGAAGTGCGCGGCAGCAAGATCATCCGGCACGTCGTGGAAGGCCAGACCGTGCTTTCCTACACGCAGCCTCAACTGGACGACCAGGATCCCAACGCGCAGAAGCGGCTGCGAGCGGGTGTGCCGAGGATCATTGACCACGGCTACATCTCCCTCCAATCCGAGAGCCATGCGGTGGAATTCCGGAAGGTCGAGTTGCGCAAGCTGAAAGACTGAGACCCCAATTGCGCTACCCTGCCGGGCCCGCCCGCGCATTTGCCCCGCTTGGGATGAGGACCCGTCCAGGAACAAGGCCAGCGGGAAACCTCCGGTTTTGCCGGAGGACTCGCAGAGTTTGACAGTTCCGGAAATAGGCTGTTGGTTGGGGTGAGATAAACTCGAGACGGTCGCCCAGCAACGCCCTCTCCTCCGAGCGAAGCCGGAGGGCCAGGGAGAGAATGCCCCGAATGTTCCATGCCTAAAATCTTTCATGAATTGGCACTGTCCGGCAGACCGCTGGGTAAAATAAGACTTTCAATTTGTGCTTTTTGAACTCCAAATGTGGGCGGTGGTCTTTCGACGAAACTTATGTTTACAGGCATAGTGGAAGAAACAGGCAGGGTGGCACGCCTCGAGCCGTCGGCGCGCTCCATTCGCATGAGTGTGCATGCGCAGGTTTGCGCTCAAGGGATGAAAGCCGGCGACAGTCTGGCGGTCAACGGCTGCTGCTTGACCGTAGTTAAAGCTGTTCCCAAACTCAAAGGCAAGCTGCTGCAATTTGATCTGCTGCACGAAACGTGGCAACGAACCAATTTTCAGTTCGCCAAGGTGGGAAGCGATGTGAACCTGGAGCGCGCCCTCCGCGCCAATGGCCGCATGGATGGCCATTTCGTCACCGGCCACATCGACGGACTCGGCAAGATTATTCGCTGGGAACGGGCCGGAACGGATTGGGTGCTGGAGATCGAAGCGGCGCCGGAACTCATGCGTTATGTGGTCTTTAAAGGGTCCATCGCTGTGGACGGCATCAGCTTGACTGTGGCTGCGGTTGCGAAAAAGAGCTTTCGCATCTGGATTATTCCCCACACCTATGAGGTCACCAACCTGCGCGGGCGAGCGGTCGGCGATTCTGTCTGCCTGGAAACGGATATCATCGGCAAGTACGTGGAAAAATTTGTCGCTCTGAAACGACGATCATAATCCCAGGATGCGCTTTCTCCGGAGATGCGCACTTGCTGATTTTGACTTCGCCGGTTCCAGTCTTGGACTGGAGAATGAATCCGGAGTTACAGGGCAACCGCCGTCAACAAAAGGATTGCTTGATTTATACGAGAACGAGGACGAAGAACTCACCTTGGCAGGTGTCATTGGGCCTCTGCCAGTCGCTGATTCAATGTGCGCCAGGCGGTGATAGAGCGGGCGAGATGCTCGCGGGCATCGCCGGGAATGCCCCAGCATTGCAGGCCAACCGGGCCGGTGTAGCCAAGCTCGCGTAACGTCCTTAAGAAACCAAGCATGTCGAACTCGCCGCTGTCGAGCGGGGCGATCCAATTGCCTTTGCCGGCCCGGATATCCACACCCCGGTCGGAGCCGTTAATACTCACGGCGAGCAGGTGAGGCATCGCGGACTGCAGCAGCGGCCTCAGATTCTTCTCGTCATCGACCTTCAACCAATGGCAGAGGTTAAACATGACGCCGACATTCGGGCGGTCCACTTTCCGGGTCACGCGGATGGCATCCTCCACGCGCTCCAGCCAATCGCCGGCATGAGGGTAAAGCGCTACTTTCACGCCGTGGGGGCTGGCTAGACCGGCAACTTCGCGCAGCAACTCAACGGCGCGCCCATCGCCTGCTTCAGCCGACGGTTTGCCGCCAACGACCAGCGCGCCTAACACCGTGTCGCGCCCCATCAGCACCGGAAGAATCTCTTTCAGCCGCGGATCGTAGGGCTGCTTCGCCTCGGACGCAATATCGACGCGCATGTAAATCTGAAACAGCTTCAGCCCGGCAGCCTCGAGCGTTTTGATTCGCTCGGGCACAGCGTCGAGCCAGAGGTGGCCGGCTCCATCGTAGCCCAGCTCTTTCAGCAACTCCGCCTGTTGCTGGAGCGACCGCTTTTTCGCATCGTGCGTGTCCATGCAAAAGGCGAAAAAGGGATTGGATGGGGAGCCGGCGGCAGCCGAGAGGGCGAGGACCGCGGAGGCGGCCAGGGCACAAATCGTTCCTTGAAATCCGAAATCCGAAATCCGAAATCCGAAGAAAGGTCGAAATCCGAAAACCGAGCAGCGGGACCGCGTCGCCTTTGGAGTATCGGGCTTCGGATTTGCTTCGGATTTCGTCATTCGGACTTCGGACTTCACCTATGCCAGCCACGGACGCGCGCGGTCCGAGATGCCGGCCAGCGCTGTCTTGGCGATTTGGACGTCTTCGGCCATCTCAAAATCAAACATGCCCGCCAGGATGAAATCGGCGCCGCTCAGGAAAGCGTGGCGAAAGGCATCCTGCGGCGGAATCGCGCCGGCCGCCATCACCTTATAGGCGATCCACGGCTTTTGGACGGTCTTCATGAACTCGGCCGTTTCCTGCGGTTCGCGGCACCAATAACCGGGGAACTCGCTGTACGGCGCCTTCAATTGCTCCGGCTTGGGACCGGTCGGGTAGTTATGATGGTGAAACGTCTTGATGTAAAAATCGGCTTTTACGCCGTTCTTTTCACAAGCCTTCACCACCTCGAGCGAGTGCGCGCCCACGCCTGAAGGAACGCCGAATTCTTTGGCCAAATCGACGGCTTTGGCAATGAGGTCGATCCTCTCCTGCGCAGCCAGTGCGTCGCCGTGCACTCCCCATAGGTAGATGGCATCGCAGCCGTCCTTGATCAACTCCTCGACTTGCTGCCGGTATTTGACCATGTCCGGCTCGACTGGCGCGGTGGGGCAGATGATCCATTTGATCTTGCCGCCGCGCTCCTTGCGGTAACGCCGCAGAAGCGAAATCGGATGCGGCGGATTGTGCATGGAAACGGTGTTGATGCCGTGCGTTTCGGCGAGCGCCAGGGTTTCGAAAATCTTTTCGTCGGTGTTGTAATGGGCAGCGAGGCTATAGACATAGCGCAGGTCACGGCTGTGCGTGAAGTGCGTCAGCAGGTTGCCGCCCAGGATCAGGCGGCTGATTTCGAGGTTGCCGATCTTTCCTTTGGGCAGCGAAGCTTGCCCGGCTGGCGAACCGGCGGCGGAATTGGCTGCCGGCTCTGCGGGCGCATCCAGGGCCAGCGCAAGACTGGCCGAGGAGAGGAACGTTCCTTTGACAAACGAGCGGCGATTCATTGACGAGTCCATAAGGTTGTCTTTCTGTTACCGGCTTTTTACCTTGGACTCATAATGGCCGTCAACTCTTCAGATTTTTGAGGTCCGGCTCCAGTGTCTTTCCTTCCTTGAGCAAGGCCTCCAGCGTGAGTTCCCCGCCTTTGTAAGCCGCTTCGCGTCCAAGAATGGCCGTCAAGTTCGAGCGCACCGAGGGTGCAACGGTCAGGTTGTCGTATTTTCCTTCGGTGATGAACTGGTGAAACTTGTGGATGTTGGTCTGCGCGCCGGTCTTGTAGAGGTCGTCCACTGTGGCGCGCACCGAGTCCTCCCGCCCGCGCAGGAACACGCTGCCGAAATAGTCCACGTCGATTACGCCTTCAGAGCCAAACGCGCGGACGCGAATCTCATCCTTCACGAACGGAATGCTTTGGATGCACGTGAACGACAGCACCAGGTCGCCTGGGAACCAGTAGGTCACGGCGAAATGATCGTAAATGCTGTTGGCTGGTCGCACCTTGTGCCCGCCGGCGCCGCGGGCGCGAAGCGGATCGGCATTGATGATCCAGGTGGCGACGTCGAGCGCGTGGATGCTTTGCTCGACAATGAAGTCGCCGGAGAGCGGCAGCACGTAATACCAACTGCGCAATTTCTCTTCGGGCGTCGCCGGTGGTGTGCCGCGTCCGCCGCCTGCCCACGGATAAAAGGCTTCGGCCAGGACAAGCTGGCCAATCGCGCCCTGGTGAACCTTTCCGACCGCCTTGCGGAAATGCTCATTGGCCCGCGTCTGGAAATCGACCAGGAACACGAGCTTCTTCGCGGTGGCGCGTTTGCCCGCGTCCGCAATCGTCAGGCAGCCGGGCGCATCGACAGCGATCGGCTTGGCGAGAAAGACGTGCTTGCCGGCCTCGACGGCGTCGGCGGCCTGCTGCGGATGGAAGCAGGGCGGCGTTTCGATGACGACGGCGTCGAGCTTGCTTTCGAGCAGCCGTTTGTAGCCGGAAAGGCCGGAATAACAGCGGGCCGGATCGATCTGGAACTTCTTGGCGGTGGCCTCCACGCGATCCTGGAAATAGTCGGCGCAGGCGACGAACCGATACTTGCCGGTCTCGGCAAACAGGTTGGCAATCCAACTGCCGCGGCCCCCGCAGCCGATGAGGCCGATTGCGAGGGCTGAGTTGGCTTCAGCGCCGAAGACGACTGAGGGCTTCAGCACGGTGAGGGTTGTGGCAGTGGCGGCGCTGGCCAGGAAGGAGCGGCGCGGCAGTTGTGGAGCATTATTGGTAGTTTTCATGATGGCGCTCGGCGCGATTGGCACTCGTAGTTTATTTGGCGGTTTTCTGGCACACTTGCTATTGGACTGGAGACTTTCTAGTCGCTATCACGCGGCAAGTATTGCTGGCTCACGGCTCGGGTCAAGAGCAGGTTTGCCGAGCAATCTTCAGGCGAATTGTCAGCCCTGGATTCCGCGCTGGTTGGCACCCGCCTGTTCATTCGCTACAACGCTGCTCTCTGCTGCGTGGACCTGGGGCCGGGAGGCTGAATTGCCAGACTCGGCATTTCCGTTTGCTCGCAGTTTTTGCAGGCGAACATCCCTCTCGCCGCAGCATTTCCAGCAGACCAAAAGACGGAGAAGACCATCAAAGCGATGACCAGCGGCTGCTCGAACTCTCGGACTCAGAACACAATCCCGCCCGCGAAGTCGCGTGTCCCCTATTTCGGCAGACTGCTGTCGGCGAACTGCTTGCTGTCCCCCGGCGTTTATGATAAGTGCAAATGAAATCTGAGGACACTTACATTATGAAAACGAAATCTATCTGCCTTCTGGCCGGGGTTCTGCCTCTGGGCGTAACGATCCTTGCTGTTCAGGCGCAAGCCCTTCCGCCGGTTACCATTGCGGATGTTAATCTGGAGGCTGCCGTTCGCGAGGCTTTGGCTAAGCCAACCGGGCCGCTCACGACGGATGACCTGTTGGGCTTGACCGCACTGACGGCCAACAATCGCAACCTCACCAACTTGTCCGGCTTGGAGGCCGCCACCGAACTGAATTACCTGGACCTGAGCAAGAATAAACTCAGTGACCTGGCGGCACTGGCGGGCTTGGCGAACCTGCAACATCTTGACCTCAACAACAACCAACTCACCGACGCCGCCGAGTTGGCGGGTTTGACCAATCTGACCTACCTCGCTTTGCACTACAATCCAGTAACCAACTTCAATTGGCTGCCAAACCTCACCAATTTGCGGGAGTTCGTCACTATCGACATCCACGACGACGCCGGCGTCGTGGCCGGTTTAACCAACTTGGTCAACCTCATCCTTGGCGGTGTCACGACCAACTCCAGTGCGATCACCAGCCTGTCCAATTTGCAGTCTCTTCAACTCGGCTCCACCCTTGGCAACGCCGACTTATTGGCCGGGCTGACCAATCTGACCTGGCTTTATCTGGCTAATTCCATTACCAACTTTAGCGCCCTCACCAACTTGGCCAATTTGCATGCTCTCCAATTGACTGGTAATCCGCTGGACGACTTCTCTCCGCTAGCGGAGCTGAAGAATTTGGGGGCCCTATGGATGACTGGCGTTGGTTTTAGCAACCTCAACGTGCTCAGCGGTCTGACCAAGTTGGGCACGCTCGACCTTAGCTCTAATCCTTTGGGAGACCTCGCCCCGCTGGCCGGGCTGACAAACTTGACGGTGCTCGTACTGAACGATTGTTCACTCACCAACGTCAGCGTGGTCAGCAGCCTGCCCGTCTTGCAGAATCTCGACCTGAATCACAATCGCCTCAGTGACCTGACCTCGTTGGCGGGGCTGCAATGGCCGAACTTCTTCGGCTTCTCGGTGGCAGACAATGAATTGACGAACATCACAACCTTGTTGAGCTTGCCTCGCCTCGATTATGCCTATTTACGGGGCAACCGGCTGGACTTGAGTCCCAACTCTCCCGTGCTGAACGAGATCCAAATCCTTCAAAGCCGGGGCGCCTTCGTGGATTATCAAGCCGAACTCCAAACGCCGGTCCTCATCGCCGGCGGCCCTAACGGGCCTGCGGTCATCCCTGGCGGCCAGGTTCGCTTCGGCTTCTATACGCAACTCGGCGTTACCTATGGCGTCGATTATGCGGAATCGGCAGCGAGCCCGCAGTGGGAGACCCTGACGAACATTCTTGGCGATGGGGCGCTGGCGACGTTCCTGGATTCGATACGACCAGGCGCCACCCGATTCTATCGCCTCCACGTGTGACGAGAATAAGGGTCACATCTCAACAATGATTCTGCTGAAAAACCCGCTGACTACTTTTCAGCCCTTGAAGAGGTCGGGGGC
>CAYIIH010000076.1:0-25875 GCA_964363225.1 uncultured Verrucomicrobiota bacterium
CCTCGCTTGAGGACGCGGTGACCTTGAATGATTTGAAAAACGCCTATCAGAGCGAAATGACGCGGCTGGAAATAGCCGTCAACAAGATAGACTGAGTATGGCCCTGACACTCATCAAAGAAGACGGGACCGGCAAAGCGGATGCGAACGCCTACGCAGACGTGGCGGACGGGGATGCGTGTTCTGAGGGACACTTGTACGCATCCGCGTGGACGGCGGCGACAACTGTGCAAAAAACGGCGGCGCTAGTGATGGCGACGCGGGTGATTGATGCGGAGTATCAGTTTAACGGCGTCAGGTCGGTGGATGGACAGGCGCTGCCATGGCCGCGCGAGAACTGCCCGGACCCGGATGGCGTGGCGGCTGCGGTGCTCGCAAATAACAAGGTGCTCAAGGTGGTGATTGACGCGACCTGCGAGATGGCGCGGGAATTGTTGATCCTGGACAGAACTGCGGCGCCGCCGGGAGAAGGAATACACGAACGTCAAGAGGTGGACTTGTCGCGGACGATTTATAGCAAAAGCGACGAACGACCGGTGATCGCGCGACTCGTGCAGGCGATGCTGGCGAAATATGGGGATCTGATCAAGGGCGGCAGCGGGACGGTGCGGCTGGTGAGGGCGTAAAGTCCGATGATTCAGCGATAATGGATTTCTCTCCTGACAATTCCTGACAATAAAGTTTCGTTTTGGGTGTTCTTGCGTTCATGTTTGGAAAATGGCAGAAGTGTAGATTCGCCAATGTTTATGCGGGTGAAATGAATGTTTGTGAAAAGTTGTGAAAGCGCCGGTGGAGGTTCGAGTCCTCGCGCGCGCACCATGATCCCATGCTCATTGCGGCTTCATTGCCCCCGCAAAAGCTCACACGATCCGCAAATCCACCGGCCCGCCCTGGGCTAAAACGTGTTCCACCGCTTCCGGCAGACTCGAACACAACTCCTGATGAAGCTCCAGGCCTTGTTTCTCCGGCAGTTCCAGAGTGCGCGCGGCGGAATAAATGAAACCTTGCATAGTCTGGTGGCCATAGTGGAGCAAGCCTTGTCGAAGTGGCAAAGAAAACAGCGCCAGGACGATCCCAAAGACAATTGTATGCCAGCCCCGAGCTTCCCCCATCTGCACCGCCTGCCCGTAGCGCCGCACCAGCCGCTGGTCGCGTAGCGGTCGCAAGCCCCTGAGCTGGATTTGACCGATAAGCTGGCTGGCGCCGGACAGGTCCTGGAGCAGCGGTTCCTGCTGCAACCGCTGGTCCAGGGCCAACAACTCACGCAGTTCATTCCGGCTGGAGTGATAAAAAGCCTGCCGAATCACTGGCAACTCATGTGGAATCAGGATTTCCCTTTGATACGACTGCAGGAAATTGCGCAGTTCCGGGAGGCTTTTGATGCGCTTAAGTTGGAAGGAAAGCGCGGCGCTGCCTAAGGCTGCCAGTCCTTCCGCCGATCCAATCTGCCCGGCCAGTGCCTGCACATCACCCAGCAGTTCACTGGCGGGTTCGGTCGTTATCTTAATCTGGTCTAACATGGTTGCTCGCCATCATGGCATCGGCGCCAGGCCGACTTCTTTCAAAGGCTACATTGACTGTTCCGGAAGTGCCAACACGAAATCAAACATTGTACGTCCTTCGGTTCGCCTCTCGAAAACTTTAGGCAATGCGGTGAGATAACCGCGTGGGTGGCAGCGCAGGTCTGGCCAGTGCCAAAATTACCTCTGATTAAAACCTTGATTAAAACCCCTTGCACACCAACGGAGCGGCTGTTAGCATTTTGGGAGATTCATGCAACGTCTGGCGCGGTTATGCCGTCTGGATCGTTGGCATGTGACAATTACCAAACAAAAATGTCCACAGTTGATTTTGCCATCGGAATCGGGGGCGAAGCGGGACAAGGCATAGCCACGCCGGGTGACGTGCTGGCCCGTATTTTCGCGCGCCGCGGTTTGAACCTCAACGCCTACAACGCCTATCAATCCATCATTCGCGGCGGACACACCTTCCTGACCGTGCGCGCCAGCGATGGCCCCGTCCGCAGCATGGGGGACAAGCTGGACGTCCTGATCCCTCTGAACCAGGACACCATGAACCGGCACCTGAAGCTGCTCGGCGCCGGTGCCTGCGTCATTTACGATAGTGACAAGCTCAAGCCCGGCGAGGCCGCCCCTCAAGTCCAGTTTTGCCCCATGCCCATGAAACAACTGTGCGGCGCGAACAAACTGGGCGCCAACACCGTGGCCGTAGCCGCCACGCTGCAAATGCTCGGCATTGAATTCCAGCCCCTGGAAGACGTGCTCACGCGGCAGTTCAGGAAGAAAGGCGACGCTGTCATTGCTGAGAACTTGAGTGTGGCCCGGGCGGGTTACGATTATGCCGCCCAGAATTTCATCCCGTTTCCGTTCAAGGTGCCCCACTTGGGCCAGGGCAACGCCATCCTGACCGGCAACCAGGCTATCGCCATGGGCGGAGTCGCGGCGGGCGTCAAATTTTACGCGGCGTATCCGATGAGCCCTTCGACAGGGGTGCTGATGTGGATGGCGGCGCATGCCCGCCAGTTGGGCATCATGGTCCGCCAGGTCGAGGACGAAATCAGCGTCATGAACATGGTCATCGGCGCGGCGCACGCCGGCTGCCGGGCGATGTGCGCCACTTCCGGCGGTGGCTTTGCGCTCATGTCCGAAGCGATTGGCATGGCCGGAATGATCGAGACTCCCGTGGTTTGCGTTGATGTCCAACGAGCCGGACCGGCGACCGGCGTCCCGACCAAAACCGAGCAAGGGGATCTCTGGCAGATGCTGGGCGCCGGACAGGGTGATTATCCGCGCCTCATCGTGGCGCCGTCGGATCAATTGGACCTCTTTAGCACCATCGCGGAATTATTCAATCTCTGCGACCAATACCAGTGTCCGGGTTTGTTGCTGTCCGACCTGCTGATTTCGGAGGGCACGGCCAGCGTGCGTCCCGGCGATCTCAATTTCCATCCCAGGATCGAGCGGGGCGAAATCATATTCCCCAACGGCCATGGCAAGGGCGAGGCCGCCAATCCTGCCAGCGGCTACAACGACGACGCTTATTGGCGCTACAAAAACACTGAAAGCGGGCTCTCCCCACGGGCGGTGCCGGGCGTGCCGGGGCACATCTACGTGGCATCAACGGATGAACATGACGAGGATGGCACGCTGATCAGCGACGAATTCACCAATCCGGCCAAGCGGCGGATGATGGTGGAAAAACGGGCCCGCAAAATGGAATCTGTTATGGCCCGGATTGCACCCCCGAAACTGGTCGGGCCGGAAAACGCCGCCGTCACCCTGGTCGGCTGGGGCTCAACGGGCGGGGTCATCCGGGAAGCCGTGGAAAAGCTCGCCGCCGAAGAAGGCATCGTCGCCAATCAACTGCACATAAAGTGGATCGTGCCGTTCCACGCTGCGGAAGTGGCCCGCCTTCTTTCGCGGAGTCAAAAGATCATTATTGTTGAGAACAACTACAGCGGGCAATTTGCCCGCTACCTTCGTTCCGAAACCGGCCTCTCCGCCCACGGACACATTCGCAAGTATGACGGCGAGCCATTCATGCCACACCACATCGTCAAGGCGGTGAAAGAACAACTGGCCGGCGAAACCAACCTTTCCGTTCCTGTCCACGAAATCGAGGTTTAAACTATGAGCACAGTCATCGAAGAATTACCCAAGCCGGCCGAGCAACTGAACAAGGAGACCTACAAGAGCAAAGTCCATCCGGACTGGTGCCCGGGCTGTGGCGATTTCTCGGTTCTTTCCGCGCTGCAAACGGCCCTGTTTGAGCTGGGTCTGAAGCCGCACCAGGTGCTGGTGGTGAGCGGCATCGGTTGCTCCTCCAACTTGCCGGGTTTCATGAATACTTACGGCCTGCACACCTTGCATGGCCGTTCCCTGCCGGTGGCGACGGGCGCCAAACTCGCCAACCATGAACTGACGGTGATCGCCACCGGCGGGGATGGGGATGGCTACGGCATTGGCTGCAGTCACTTCGTACACACGATGCGCCGCAACGTGGACCTGACTTACATCGTGATGGACAACCAGATTTACGGGCTGACGACCGGTCAAGTTTCACCAACGAGCATCAAAGGAATGAAGACCAAAACCACGCCGCACGGCAGCGTGGAGAATCCGATCAACCCCATTCCGATGGCCATCGCGGGCGGCGCGACTTATGTGGCGCGCGGTTTCAGCGGCAAACAAAAGCATCTAGTCGAACTGATCAAAGGCGCCATCCGGCACAAAGGTTTTGCCTTGGTGGATGTCTTCAGCCCTTGTGTGACTTACAATAAAGACAACACCTATCAATTCTTCAATCCGCGCGTGAAAATCCTGGAAGATCAAGGCCACGATCCGACCAATTTTCATGCCGCTCTGGAAAAAGCCTACACGTGGGGCGAGGAGATTCCGATCGGCCTCTTCTGGAAACGGACCGACTTGCCGTCGCTCGATCAATTGGAACCGGTGCTCGACCAGGACGGGCCGTTGGCTCACCGCCCGCTCGGCATCACGACCGAGCAGGCCCAAGCCATCATCAGTGAATTGCTTTAGCTTGGATCAACCAAGCAATTCATCCACGGTAACGGAGAGTCCCTGTATCCAGCGCGACTCCACGCTTTGTCCGCGCCGTGCGATCAGCGTTTCGGTGAATTCGCCTGCTTCCGGCAGGCGGAACAGGCGCAACCGTTCTCCGGCGAGGTCCAGCACCCAATACTCTCCAATGCCCGCTTCGGCATAGGCGCGGGCTTTTCGTCCAACATCGAATTCGAGAGTCGAGTCAGACACTTCCACGAGCAAAAGGACCTCTTCCGGTTTGGGATGAGCGCTTTGGTAATAATCCTCCCGATGACGGAGGATGGCCACGTCCGGAATCGGCTCGGAAACTCCGGTCAAGCGGACAGGATTCTGGCTGCGGACCATGAGGCCTTGGCCAAGGCGCCGCGTGAGAATCGAATGCAGCCGGGTCACTGCGGCCGCATGGACAGGTCCAACGGGCATAGGTTCAAGGATTTCTCCCTCAAGCAGTTCCAATCGTTGGTGGTTGGGTCCGAGTACGCCCGCCTCCGCGAGCCGATAAAACTCATCGACCGTGAAGGGCCGTGCTCGCCGGGTTTTTCCCTCAGCCGGTGTTGGAGACTCGACAGCCACACTCATGTCAGAAAGGTATGAACCGGCGGACCAACGCGCAAGCCGGATTTTCTCCTCGAAAAAGGTTCAACCATAGCTTGGCTGGTGTGATGGCGGTCGTTTTGTGCGCATCAGTCCGGCAAAACAGCGATAAGCGCTCGGTTAAACCGTGACCGGATCCGATTCCGCCGCGACGTAACTGGCCCGGGCAATGGATCGAGCAGACGCCTTAAGCGGCACTTGCTTTAAGAGGTAGGCCAGGTCGAAGCGCTTCACGCCCACGAATTCCACTCCGATCACTTCATCGAGCGCGTCCAAGTCAATTGTTACGATGGGCCACTTCGAGCTATGACGCACCGTTCGGACAACCTTTGCTCTCTTGAAACGTACATAGGCCGCCGCCGCTTCCGTATCGATTTCGACCGTGGGTGAACTCTCGCGTCTAATCTCAAAAGCCTTTGTTTGGTCAGTTTTCATCGTCTGCCTTCCAGCCCGTGATTAGCCAACATTCGTTTTGTTTGACTTCCGCGACTACCGTCCACTGCTGATCTTCGACTTCTCTGTTGAACTCATACACGAAACCGCCGTGTTCTCCCCGCCGATGCTGGACCTTGTGTTCGTGTTCGCACACGACCGCTTTCATCTGCTCCAGCGACAAGTCGCGTTCTCGCCTTCGCTTTCCTGCGTGCATCGTGTCGTAGAATACCGTCGGCGGCTTCAAACACTTTCGGATTCTAAAGCCGGTTGCAGCCCGGTCAATGTTATTCCTTGCAACAGATTTCATTGGCGGCTTGGGGCGGTGTACGAGGCACCAGCCGCACGATGCGGACACACAGAGATCAGGCCAGCCTTAGCTTCGGCACTCTCGGAACGCAACCGCCCGCGTGGTTTCAAACACGGTTTGGCCGGCCACCTGAACGCGGACCTCAGCCGAAAACTCGCGAACAATATCCAAATTAACCTCCACGCCCAATCCGAGCTGGTCCGTCAGCGTCACCAGCCCGTCTGCATTTCGATCCAGGACTCCGCTCACCAGGCCATGCGCCAGCCTCGATCCCGCGGCCGGATATTCCAAGTACCGAAACGCTTCCACGTCTGCAAAGACATGGAGAGCGGCGGCCAGGCTCAGCCGTGATTTGAACGTGTGGTTGACATAGGTCACGCCGCGCTGCCGGGCCAGTTCGCAGACTTGTCGCGCCACCGTGATCCCGCCGATTCGTCCCGCGTCAATTTGAATGAAGGAGACGCCCGCATTCTGCACGTAATCTTCCGCCGCCCGGAAATTTCCGGAATTCTCGCCCGCCGCGATCGGCACCGGCGGTTTCCGGCGCGCCAGCGCCGCATATGCCTCGATCGCATCCGGCAACAACGGCTCCTCGAGCCACGTCGGGCGATAGGGAGCGAAGCTCTTCGCCCGCGCCAAAGCGGTCTCGGCATCCGTCCCCCAGACCACGCCGGCGTCCACCATCAACTCGGCCGCCTCACCCAATCCCTCGCGCGCAGCCCGCACTAGGGCTTCGTCGAAAGCGGCATCATTTTTCCCCATGGGCCCCCAGCCGAACTTGGCGGCTGTGAATCCTTGCGCTTTCAAGCGGCCAGCGATCTGGAGCGTTTCCTCCGGCGTCTCGCCAAACAAGACAGAAGCATAAGGCAGTTTTGGGAACGCTTTCCGCCCGCCCAACAGCCGATAAACAGGCTGTCTTAACTTTTTCCCCACGATATCCCAGAGGGCGATGTCCGCTCCGCTATAAGCATGATGGATTTGCTGGATGTCCAGGCCCTGGCGCAGGACTTTGGCATGCAGCCGCGCCACATCAGCCGGCGAATCCAGCTTTTCTCCCAGGAGCGATTCGCGGATGTTGATGATGTTGCCATGCGACATGGGACAACAATAAACCGCCAGCGAGACCAGCGGGGAAGCATCGCACTCCCCCCAACCCTCCTGCTCTTCGTCGGTCCGAACCCGCACCAGGAGCGTATCCTGAGTGCCGTCCGCCGCAGTCGTGATCTGCGGCATTCTCAGATAGAACGGATCAACAGCGGTGATCTTCATGACAGCGAGTAAGGTCCAACTTCGATGCGCAAGGAAGTCTCAATGACCGCTTGCGGCTCCAAATGCAGGCAGGTTCCCGCTTGGGTGGACTCGGCCAAGGAAAGCCGGGGCGTGGTGCAAGGTTCGAGGATCAGCACCTCCAAATTCCGCCAGCCGCCAAAGGAAGCGAAAATCCAGACCGACGAAAAAATCTCTCTGGAAAAGCTCATCCGGAACATCCAATCCTCCTTGCGATGGCCCAAGGCGCATTGGCCCTCGGATAATTCCAGCAAGTAGAGAAACTCGGTCGTGGCGTCCATGACTGGCACAAAATGAGCCGCCTTGTCTTCCGGCCAATTGAACTCCGGCGGCTGCGGCCGGCGGCTGAATTGCGGATCCGCCACCCGGGCCACTCGCGCCGGGACGATGATCTCCGCCCCCGGAGTGATGCGCAAAGCCGGATGCATTTTCCAGAGCAGATCGAGAGGCCGGCGCCCGATATTGGCCAGTTTGTAATCAACCAGGAGGGTGTTGCCTTCCAGGCGCAAAGTTTTGCGGTAGGAAAGCGGTGTAATCGGCAGATGGCCGCTCAAGACCAGCTTTTCCCCCTCAACTCGAATCGCCAGCGGGGTCGTCCACAACTCGCCATGGTCCACCAACGATTCGCCTTGAATCCGCTCCGGCATGTCATTGGGCAGCAATTCATCGAAGCCGCCAAAGAAATGGTCGTCGTAATTCGCGCCCACGGGCAAGGCGCGCAACCGATGGCGGGGATGGTGCCAAAGGAATTGCCGCCGCAGACCGCGATGTTCCAGCGACCAGATTTTTCCGCCCAATGCAGGCAGGATTTCCGCCCGCAGAAGTTCATTCTCCATGCGAATCAAGGGCAGGCCTTGAAAAGTCCAATCCGTGCTGATGGCAGTCATTTTACATCCATTTGTTTCCAGGCAGTCGCTCCTCCGGCTTGAGCACTTTGGCAAAAGCGTGGCGCTGAAACATCGAACACAAATGACTTGTCGCTAATGCCGTCACAGTTTCAAGAGAATTCCGCCAGGCGGCCTCTGTAAATCTGCTCCAATCTATCCAGCATGTGCTCCAGACTGTGCTGAGCTTCGACCAAAGCGCGGCCCCGCTCAGCCATGGCCCGCGTCGCCGATGAGTCTTGCAGCGCTTCACGGATGGCCTGTGCCAGGGCTTTGGGGTCACCCGGAGGCACTAACCGCCCCGTTTCCCCGTGGCGAATGATGCTGGGGATGCCGCCGACATCGCTGCCGACGACCGGAGTCTTTGTGGCCAACGCTTGCAGGCCGACCTGCGGAATACCTTCGTGAAGGGAGGCGATGGCCAACACGTCCAGCGCGCGCAACACGGCAGGAATATCTTCCCGATGGCCGAGAAATGTGACCTCTTCCGTCAAACCAAACTCGCCCACCTTTTGGTCGAGGTAAGTGCGGGGACCGTCGCCCACGATGATGCAATGAATGGGAAAGCTTGCGTCGCGCAGAATCCGCGCGGCCTGAAAGAGGATTTCATGCCCTTTGGCCAGTCGGAGAACGGAAATCATCCCAACCAGTGGACGATTCCGGCGTCGCTCCTTTGCCATCAATTCGGCTGCCGGACCGTCCGGTGAAAACAAGGCCAGATCAATGCCCGTGGGGACCGTGGAAACCCGGTCGGCAGGCAGCCGGAACAGTTCCTGAAAATGTGCTGCTACTCGGGGGCTGGTGGTCAAGACACAATCCGCAAGCTTCGTATAAACAAAGCGGCTGAGTCGTGGATGGGGAATCGGCACATCAAAATGGCGGGTCCGGATCAGCAGCGGGTAGCGTGGTGGCTGAGATTCGTTGGCCCATTGCGCGGCGAGCATTCCCATGATTTCGGCATTTTGCAAAGCAATGAATGTGGCAACCCAGCCGCGCGTGGCCGGTTCTCCGGCGACCATCTCCAGAAAATGTCATTGCGGGCCGGCTAGATTGGACTTGTCGGCCAAGAATAATTGTGCCTATCTCACGCTGCGCGCCCGCTGGGAGTCGGATCAGGAAAATATGTGGCGCGGGAGCAGATTGGCCGGATGGACACCCGTGAGTTTGAAACTCTTTTTTAAGAAATGTGAACGCCGTGTGCGGAGCTACCGCCGCCATCTTTTCGAGTTGTGCGGCCAAGATCGCTATTCCAAACCAGCGCGACACGAACTCGACGCCAAGCTGGGCGAATACCTGCCGGCCAAAGGTTTTTTTGTCGAGGCGGGGGCCATGGACGGTTTCATCGCGAGCAACACTTATTACCTGGAGCGCATCAAGGGCTGGCGGGGAATTTTGGTCGAGCCTATCCCGGAATATTTCCACGAATGCGTGCGCCAGCGGCCCGGCTCACAAGTCCTCCAATGCGCGCTGGTAGCGCCCGACTTCGCCCCCAAGACCGTCACCATGAATTTTTCGGAGAGCATGTCGTTTGTGAAGGACGTGGGCGAAAACGAGGAAGTGCCTTCGCCGCAAGGCCTGGCCGGAACGCCCCGGCAGTATTCGGTGACTGTCCCGGCACGGACGATGACTTCCATCCTGAGCGAATGGAATGCCCCAACCGTTGATTTTCTCTCGCTCGATGTCGAAGGATATGAACTGGAAGTTCTTCGGGGTTTGGACTTGGCCCTGCACAAGCCCGTGTTTGTGCTGGTGGAATGCCTCACCGCGCCAGCACTTGCCGCCGTCCGGCAGCAGCTTGAGCCGCACTATGACTTGGTGGCCACGTTGACTCACCGGGATTTTTTGTTTCGCGCCCGATGATGCTTGCCTTTTCCCACGCGGCATGAACCCTGACACCTTCCGCCAAAAGATTGACGTGGCCATCACCGCCACCATCCGACCGGAGGTGCTGGATTTGACCCTGTTCTCGTTCTATAAACATTTCCTCCACCAGTTCCAAGAGACCCGGCTCATCGTGAACGTTGACCCGCTGGGGATGGAAGAACATCAAGCGGCGGACGTGGTGGATGTTTGCCGCCGCTACTCGCCGCAAGTGGTCAGCCGCTGCCCCGCCCGAGCCTCCTTCGCGAGCGCGGTGAAATGGTGCTGGGAACACGTGGAAAGCACCGCCTTTCTTCATTTGGAGGATGACTGGCTGCTCAAGAAACCAATCCGCCTTGAAGCAGTTGTCACGCGCTTGGCCGCAAGTGATGACGTGGCGTCCGTCCGGTTCAACCTTGCTCGCAATCCCGCCTCCGACCCGCCGGTGTCATCGGGCCTGAGCCTGAACCCGTCGGTGTTCCGGCGGGCGTTTATTGATCAAGCTTTACCCCTTTTTTCTTGCGAAAAGGATCCGGAAAAACAATTCAGAAACTTCACGCCGCTGGCGCATTGGAAATTTTTTTACCACGGCGCTCCGAGGGAACCTGCCTGCGTCATTGACATCGGTAAAAAATGGCGGCGGCTGCACGGCTTCCAGAAGTGGCAGCCTGGCAGCCCGGTGGTGTCGTGGCAGAAGCAGGCCTCTCCGGCTTCGGCGCGCAAACTGTTCTATCGGCTGAAATACAGATTCTTCATGTTCTACTGGCGCCACATTGTGGTTTGATGCGCCCGGCGGAATCTATTCAAATCGCCGCCGGCAGGTAGCGGCGGTAGATCGCGTCCACCTTGTCCAGCATGGCGTCGAAACTGTGTTCCGCCTCCACCAACGCCCGGCCGCGTTCAACCATTCGGCGGGTTTCCTCCGGCTGATTGAGAGCCGTTTGAATTTTCGCGGCGAGGCTTGCGCTGTCATTCGCGGGGAAAATGCGACCGGTCTCGCCGTTGCGGATGATCTCCGGAATGCCGCCCGCGTCGCTGCCAATGACGGGGGTCCGGCACGCGAGCGCCTGCAGGCCGATTTGGGGGACACCTTCGTGACGGGTCGAGGGAATGGCCAGCACGCTCAGGGCACGCAGTATTTCCGGCACATCCTCCCGGTGGCCGGTGAACGCCACGCAGTCGCCGACGCCATGTTTGCGCGCCAGGTTTTGAAAATACTCCACACTCGCACCGCCTCCAACCACGACGAAGTGCACACGCACCCCGGCGTCCTTCAAGATGCGCGCCGCCTGGAAAAAAATTGGATGCCCCTTCCATGAGCGCAGCACGGACACCATCCCGATGAGTGGCAAATCAACCGCGTCCGTTGGTATCGGCAACACCGCCTTCGGGCCTTCGGGATGAAAGCGCTGCAAGTCAATGCCCGTCGGCACGGTGGAGATACGGCTGGCGGGCAGACCGAACAACTTGTGAAACTTCGCCGTGATTTTTGTCACTGGTGGTGAGGACGTGATCCGCGAACGTGGTGAAAGCGTGGCGGCTCACCCACGGATTCGGATAATCCACGTCAATGTGCCGGGTGCGAACCAGTAACGGCACCCGCGCAAACCGCGCCGCCAATCCGACCAGCCAGCCGTCGCGCGAGCTGTGGGTGTTGACCACGCGTGGGCGGAGCCAGCGCAGCCACGCGGCGGTTTTGAGAACCGCGAAGGGAAACATCCACCGCTCTTGCGCGAGCGGTTCGCTGGGGACGCCCGCCGACTTCGCCCGCTGGAAAATTTCGCTGCGCGCGGGCGCGAGGAGCCAGACATTGCAGCCGCGCTTTTGGAAGCCTGCCAATTCGGCCATGATGCGGTGCTCCTGGCCGCCCCAGCCCAGCGAGGCTTCAGAGTGGACGATGCGCCAGTGGCGGTGCGGTGCGGTCATGGGTCAGATGCGGGATGCCGGATGCGGGATGCGGGATGCGGGATGCGGCGCGCTCGAAAACTTCGACACTCGTGTTCATGCGCGTTTTCATTTGCCGGCTTGCTTGCCCAAGGCCTCAAGCAGCCAGCCGCCGCCGGACGGGGCGTCGAGCACGGCGCGGAAGGTCTGCGTCCGCAGAAAATCAATGAGGGCGGCTTTGGACGTCGCTTGCATTGCGAGTGGTTTTAACCGCTGCCGGAACGCAAAGCAAACCCGGAGCGTGATGCGTTTATGTCGCGGCTACGGCCAGGGGGTAAGGTCCGATGGGACGGGCAAACTGGACGGAGCACGGCAGGCGCTGAAATGTTTTTGGTTAGAGTCGTTCGTAGGTGCAAAAAGGAAAGTGCAACCGAATACCAGCGAGTGACCCGGCAACCACATCAAGATGCGTTGGAAGCCGCTCTTTTCTTGGCGACGCGTTGCCACGGCCAAGACCGCCTGATAAATGCGCTCGGTACTCATTTTTGTTCACGACCGTAAAGCCCCTGTGGCCGCGGCTCAATACGATCTTCCGCAACGATCTTCCGCAACCGCGGGTACGCCTGGGCAGGTCGCCCTGCCGACGCCCTACCCAATCAAGTCGCCTTGCGCAGCCGTTTTTTTAAGTTCAATTCAGATTGCAGCCAGGGCGACAGCAGCGTTGCCCAAAGCCGGTCTGCAAGGTCAATTTCAGCGGCCTGACTGGAGGCGGTTTTTCTTAAAACCATTAGACTGCCCACCAGACCTTCACGCTGGTAATTGCGGTGCCTTTTCAGAAACCGGTTGACCGGCCAGAGAACCCCTTTGTGCTGCGAGTCATAATCGTGTAGGCAAACCAGGCCATCGACATTGAGCAGTCGAGTCCAGCATAAGTCCTGTGTGACGTAGCGGATCTTGTGGGCGCCATCAATGAACATGAAGTCGTATTGTTCGCCGACCGCTTCCGCGTGGCGGAAGGCCGCGGCGCTTTTCGCCATGCGGAACTCCACTGTTGCCGGATCGAGCCCGTGCTGGCACAAATTTCTGTGCACAACGACAAGTTGATCGGGAAAATAGGTCATCGGATCCACCACCACAAAATGAGGGCGTTGTGAGGGCTCAAAACAATTCATCATTTGACACAGAGTGCCCCCGGCGGCCGTGCCGATTTCCAAATGCCGGCCCCGCCGGCCATTGCGCCTGATCAATTCCAGAAGAAAGGACAACTCATCCGAACCGAGTTCGGAGGCCAGAGTGAAAGCTGAAGCTCGTTCGCCCATGCGCGGTCATTATTCTGCTTTCAAGCCGGAATGGCAGGCAAGCGGAAAGTGGCCTGTATGCCTTTTGAACATTTTGTGCGGGACATCGCCTGGATGGCCTGGAATTCCCGCGCCATACACAATCAAGGCTAAAGACAATACGGCGCCCCATTGCACGGGCCTTTGCGGCTGAAATCATTTTCGGTAGTGTATGGCCACGAATCAAAGCAAAAATGCGGATCCTGTTTATCAAACTCAAACACATTGGTGACGCCCTGCTCCTGACACCCACGCTGGCGGCGACACGCAAACGCTATCCGGAGGCGTCGATTTGGGTGGTGGTGCGAAAAGGATGCGACGGCATTCTGGAAGGCTGCCCGGCCATTGACCGCCTGTTGACCGCCGTGCCGCCGGAGCCGGACAAGCGGTCCCTGCTCTATTGGTTGCCGGATGTAGGACTGATCCGCGAGCTGCGCCGACAGCGATTTGATTACGCTTTTGAACTCTCGGATGGGGATCGCGGCCGCTGGATCAGTTATCTATCTCGGGCGCGAAACCGGTGCGCGAGCAAGCCCGCCCAATCCCTGAATTGGTGGTGGCGCCGCCAGTTCACTTTCATCTCCGGCTTCGATTGGCCCAAGCGGCATCGAGTGGAGAAGGATTATTTTACAGTCAACGATACTCTGCCTTTGGGTGACGAGATCCCGCCGCTGGTGTTTGAGCAGACTGCGACAAAACCGAGCGGTTTGCCGGTGCGTCCCGGCGCTTACGCCCTCCTGCATCCGGGAACACGTTGGCAACGGAAGCGCTGGCCGGCAGAAAAATGGATTGAGTTGGGCCAATTCCTACTGGCTCACGTTCCTCAACTGGTTATCAGCGTCGGGCCTGACCGCGAAGAAACCGAACTGGCCGCTATTTTGCGCGCGGCCTTCGGTGCAAAAGCGATATCGACTGAAGGCAAATTAAGCTGGGCACAACTGGCCGGCTTGCTGTACCAAGCCCGGCTCTTCGTTGGCGTCGATACCGCCGCGATGCATTTGGCGGCGGCCTGCGAATGCCCCACGGTGGCCATTTTCGGACCTTCCCTGGTGGACCAATGGCGGCCATGGCAGGTTCCAAATCAAGTGGTCACTCCGCCCAGTCTAGCTCGCCAAAGCGTTCCAGAAGAACGTCTCACCGAAGCGGTCGAAGTCCACGACGTGCAGCAGGCCTGCAAAGCGATGCTGCTCGCGGCTAGCCAAGACCACTCTTGACTCTCACCTGCACGTTGGCGCTGGGCGCGCGGGTGCTAAAGGTTGCCTTGTCCCTGGAGTTTGTGTTACCAACCAAGGTGGCATGAGCATGAAAACATCTGTTGCGGTGGTCGGCTGCGGTTATTGGGGTCCCAACCTGATGCGCAACTTTGCCGAAAACCCGCGCAGCAAACTCAGTTGGATGGTGGACCTCGATGCCGACCGCCTGCAGCGCTGTGCGGAACGCTATCCGCAAACCCGCTCCACGTCGGAACTGGCCGAAGTCCTGGCCGATCCGGCGGTGAGCGCCGTGGCCATTGCTACTCCCGTCAGCACCCATTTTCGATTGGCCTGCCAAAGCCTCCTCTCCGGCAAAAGCGTCTTGCTCGAAAAGCCGATGGCCCAAACCACCGCCGAATGCCGGGAATTGACTTCATTGGCCGAAAAAAACGGGCTGACTTTAATGGTGGACCACACTTTCATTTACACAGGCGCCGTTCGGAAAATCAGACAACTCATCAGCGCCGGTGAATTGGGCGACGTCTATTACTTCGATTCGGTGCGGGTCAACCTCGGTCTGTTTCAGCACGACGTGAACGTGATCTGGGATTTGGCGCCGCATGATTTGAGCATCATGGATTATGTGCTCGACAAAAAGCCGACGCAGGTCTCCGCCCATGGGGCCTGCCATTTCACGGGCAGCAATTTGGAGAACATCGCCTATTTGACGCTGAAGTTTCCGGACGACACGCTCGCCCATTTTCATGTCAACTGGCTGGCGCCAGCCAAAATCCGGCGCATCATCATTGGCGGCAGCAAGAAGATGCTCGTCTATGACGACTTGAGCCCAGATGAAAAAATTAAAATCTACGACAAAGGATTGGTGATGAAAAACGGTCCAGACGCAGACTCGCGGAAGTTCCTGGCCGAATACCGCATTGGCGATCTTTACGTGCCGAACATCGACACCATGGAAGCGCTCAAGCGGGAGGTGATCCATTTCCTGGATTGCCTGGAGCAGCGTATCCGGCCGGAGACCGATGGCCCAGCCGGCACACGCATTGTCAACATTCTGGCCGCCGCCCAGGAAAGCCTGGCCCGCGATGGGGCCTTCGTGAATTTATGAGCCTGCAAAAAATCGCTCCGGATGTGGTGCTGGGCCAGGACGTCGTCCTTCGCGATTTCGTCAATCTGTACGGCTGCATGATTGGCGACCGGACCAGGATCGGAACCTTCGTGGAAATCCAGAAAGGCAGCCGCATCGGCGCAGACTGCAAAATCTCCAGCCACACCTTCATTTGCGAAGGGGTTGAGATCGAAGACCAGGTCTTCATCGGCCACAATGTTTCCTTTATCAACGATAAATACCCGCAGGCCACCGGCGCCGATGGCTCAGTGCAAACCGAAGAAGACTGGTCGGTCATCCCCACCAAAGTGAAAAAAGGCGCGTCCATCGGCACCAGCGCTACCATCCTCTGCGGCGTGATCATCGGCGAGCGTGCCCTGGTCGGCGCCGGGAGCGTTGTGACAAGAGACGTTCCGGCCGACTCGGTCGTGGCCGGCAATCCCGCGCGCCTTGTGCGGACGAAAAAAACCTGACCGATGCAATTAGCTGTCCCTTATCTTGACCTCGCGGCGCAAATGCGGCCGCTGCGCGCGAAGATCGACGCCGCCATCGCCCAGACGCTGGACCATTGCACTTTTTGTTTAGGCCCGGATGTGGCGCAATTTGAAAAGGATTTCGCCCGGTTCTGCGACGCGGAACAGTGCGTCGGCTTCAACAGCGGCACGTCGGCGCTCCACGTCGCGCTACGCGTGCTGGATGTCGGCCCTGGCGACGAAGTCATCACCACGCCGTTCACCTTCGTGGCGACGAGTTGGGGGATTTCATACGTCGGCGCGCGCCCGGTCTATGTCGATATTGACGATGCCACCTTCAATTTCGATCCCCAGCGGGTCGAACGCGCGATCACACCGCACAGCAAAGCGATCATGCCGGTGCATCTCTACGGCCATCCGTGCGACCTTGATCCCCTCTTGAAGATTTGCCAAAAGCACAACTTGAAACTGGTTGAAGACGCGGCGCAGGCTCACGGAGCCACCTATCGCGGCAAAAAGGTCGGGACCTTCGGCACGGCCTCCGGCTTCAGTTTTTATCCGGGGAAGAACCTCGGCGCGTATGGGGAAGGCGGTGCGTTTGTCACTAATGACGCGGCGCTGACGGCGCGGGCTCGCGCGTTGCGGGAACACGGCTCGACCGTGCGCTATCATCATGACGAGGTGGGATTCAACTATCGCATGGAAGGCATTCAAGGGGCGGTCCTAAGAGTGAAGCTGCAGCATTTGGCCGATTGGAATCGGGAACGCCGCCGCGTCGCGCATCGCTACCACGAATTGCTCGCCGATACGCCGCTGCAACTGCCCCGCGAAGCGCCCTACGCCGAAAGCGTCTATCACCTCTACGTGGTCCGGCATGCGCGGCGCGATGAATTGAAGCAATACCTCGAAGCCAACAAGATTGGCTGTGCTTTGCATTACCCGCTGCCGTTGCACCTGCAAAAATGCTACGCCTCCCTCGGTCATCGGCCGGGCGACTTTCCGGTGGCGGAGAAAGCCGCGCGCGAATGCCTGAGCCTGCCTATTTATCCGGAACTGGCGGAGGAGCAAATCCAGCGTGTCGCGACGGTCATCAAGGAGTTCTTCAAGTGAACAAGCTTCAGGCGAGCAATCACACCGAAGCGGTGCAGTGTTTGGAGTCCCGGCTTCAGCCGGCAGCGCCTCCGACGATCCGAAGTGCTTGGGTCCGCCGATCACCTCGCCGGCTGAAGCAGGAACTACCAACCGTAAGCATCCCTCAATGAACCTCACTGGCCAAACCGTTCTTGTGACCGGCGGCGCGGGCTTTATCGGCTCGCATTTGGTGGAATACCTTCTCGAACGCGGCTTCCCGGTCATTGTGCTGGACAATTTCCGCAACGGCACCCGCGAGAATCTGGCGGGTCTGGCCGGCTCCGGGCTTTTGCGGGTCATTCATGGCGACATCACCGATTGGGACACGTGCCATCGCGCCTGCCAAGAAGCCGGGGCGGTTTTCCATCTCGCCTGCCTGGGCGTGCGGCACTCGCTGCATAATCCGGTGGAAAATCACCAGGTGAACGCGCTGGGCACGCTCAACGTTCTCCAAGCAGCCCGCGCCCGGGGCGTGAACCGGTTTGTTTATGTTTCCTCGTCGGAAGTGTATGGCCGGGCCACCGATTTTCCCATCCGCGAGACCACCACGACCTGGCCCCTGACCGTTTATGGAGCAAGCAAATTGGCCGGTGAACATTACGCTCGCGCCTATTTCGAATGTTTCGGCCTGCCGGCCATCTGCGTGCGCCCCTTCAACAATTACGGTCCACGCTCACACTTTGAAGGCGACGCCGGCGAAGTGATTCCGCGTTTCATTCTCCACGCGTTGAGCGGGCAGCCGCCGGTCATTTTTGGCGACGGTTCGCACACGCGGGACTTTCTCTACGTTCGCGATTGCGTCGAGGCCCTGCTGCAGATTGCGGAGTGCGACGCGTTGCTCGGCCAAGTCGTCAATCTCGGCTATGGCGAGGAATTGCGGATCGACCAGCTCGCCCAAAATGTTTTAAGCGCGGCCGAGCGGACGGATTTGCGACCGATGCACGAAGCTGCCCGGCCGGCGGACGTGCCGAGGCTCTGGGTGGACACGACGAAATTAAAGGCCGCCACTCACTTCCAACCGAAAGTCTCCTTGGCGGAGGGCATGGCGCGAACGCTGGAATACTTTCGCAAGCTACTGGCCGAAAATCCTCGGTGCCTTGAGCATATTACAACGAGAAATTGGGAGGTCTGACGTGGTCAAAATTCCCCTTGCTAAACCGGACTTGGGCGAAGACGAGATTCAGCTCGTCAGCGAGACCATTCGCAGCGGTTGGATCACGCAAGGTCCGCGCGTGGCCGAGTTTGAGCGCGAGTTCGCCGGCTATGTCGGGGCCCGGCACGCCGTCGCGGTTTCGTCTTGCACCACGGCCTTGCATCTGAGTTTGAGGGTGCTCGGTGTGGGCGAGGGGGACGAGATCATTGTCCCGCCGCACAGCTTCATCGCGTCGGCGAATGCGATTCGTTATTGCGGCGCCAAGCCGGTGTTTGTCGATATTGATGCGCGCACATTGAACATGGAACCGGGACGGATTCCGCCGGCCATTTCCGCGCGAACAAAAGCGATCATGGTGGTGCATCAAGTAGGCCGCCCGGCCGACCTGGAGGCGATCAGCGCCATCGCCCGGCGACACGGTCTGCCGCTGATCGAGGATGCGGCGTGCGCGATCGGCAGCGAATATCGCGGGCGGAAGATTGGCGACAATCATTATTCCTCGCTCGTTTGCTTCAGCTTTCATCCGCGCAAGATTGTCAGCACCGGGGATGGCGGCATGATCACCACCGATAATGAGGCCTGGAACCAACGGCTGCGGCGCTTGCGCCAGCAGGGCATGTCGGTCAACGATTTGCAGCGCCATCAATCTGCCGTCGTCATCACGGAGGAGTATGTGGAACTGGGCTACAACTATCGCCTGACCGATTTGCAGGCGGCGATGGGCTTGGCGCAGCTCCGGCGGTTGCCGCAGATCCTTGCCCGCCGCCGGGAGCTGGCGGCGGCCTACGATCGCGCCCTGGCGGGCGTGCTGCAACTGGAGTTCTTCCAGGAACCGGCGGAGGCGCGCTGGAACCAGCAGACCTATCTGGTGCGTCTCCCGAACGCCACCGCCGCGCAGCGCGATGCGGTCATGCAAAAACTGTTGGAGGCCGGCATTGCCACACGGCGCGGCATCATGTCAATCCATCGCGAACCGTGCTACACGGAGATTTACGGTGCGCAGAAGTTTCCCGAAAGCGAGCGGGCCAGCGACCAATGCATTTGTTTGCCGCTTTATGCGCAAATGACTGCGAATGAGCAGAGCTACGTGGTGGAGCACTTCAGGAGGTTGCTGGCATGAAACTTTTTTCGTTCCTCGAGGCCAACGCAACGTTGTATGAGCTGGCCATGCAGGGGCTCAGCCTGAATTATCGACTGGTACGGCGTATCTTGCGTGAAGAAGGTTTTTTTGCGCCACGGATGAAATTTCTCGACGTCGGCTGCGGCACAGGCGTCTTCCGGAATTTTTTGCGCGGCGAGGATTACCTGGGCGTGGATATCAACCCGCAGTATTTGGCGCATGCCCGGCGGCGGCGGGGCGACTGTTTCCTGCAAGCCAGCGTGCTGGAGCTCTCGCGTTTGTCCCGCCAATCCGACCGCATTCTGTGCATCGGCCTGTTTCATCATCTGAACGATGAGGAGGTCGGTCGCGCCCTAACGGAATGCAGCGCCTGTTTGACACCGCACGGAGAGATTTTTATTCTGGACGCCCTTTGGCCGGAAACCGGCAACCCCATCGGCCGGTTTTTGCGCCAGTCTGATAATGGCGCCTTTATTCGCCGGTTTGAGGCGTGGCGAGCCTTGTTTGAATCAGGGCTTGCGGTCCGACAGTTGCGCGTGGTCCGACAATGGCCATTCGATTACGTGTTTGTGCGAGGCGGCGCAAAACCACACTGCGGCTCCGGGTCTTTAAATTCAACATCTGAATGTCCGGGACGGCAGAGCCAGGATGGTTCGGGTGAGCGTCGTGCCGACGGCAACAGAACTGGTGATTGATCATGGAAAATAAATTGGCAGTGCTGGTCACAGGCGTGGGCGGCCGCGCAGTCGGTCACCAAATCCTTCATGCCCTGCTTTTGTTGGGGGACACCTACCAAGTAGTGGCGTCCGATGCGGAGGCCTTTTCCTTCGGGCTTTACCTGGTTCAAGACCGCCACCTGCTGCCCGTTGCCAACGACCCGGCCTATTTGCCCACCCTGATGGAAATCATCGCCCGTCATAAAATCCGGGCGATTCTTCCTGGGACAGAAGCCGAGGGCCGCGTTCTGGTCGCGCACGTCGAACCCTTGGCGGCGCGTGGGTGTGTCTTGATCAGCAGCCCCGGGGAAGTGGTGCGGCTGTGTGCCGACAAAGGAGCTTTATCCCAATGGCTGATGGAGCACGGCTATGAGGTTCCGCTGACCGTCAACGCCGAGCAGTGGCACCGGCTGGTCAGCGTAACGGGGTTTCCCATTGTAGGCAAACCCGCCAAACTCAGCGGTGGCTCCCGGGACGTAGCTCTGTTAAACGACGAGGCGGAAGTCGAGCGCTATCTGGCTCAAAGACCGCAGGGATTGGAAGTCATTTTCCAACAATATGTCGGTTCGGCGGATGCGGAATACACTGTGGGCGTGATGGTTTCGAAATCAGGCCAGATCATTGATTCGATCGCCATGCACCGCAAGCTGATCGGGCTTTCCCTCGGACAAAGCCGACGGTTACAGGGCGGGAATTTCGCTTTGTCCACCGGTTACTCTCAAGGATTCATCGTCAAGCACGCCCTCATTCAGGAAAAATGCGAGGAACTGGCCTTGCGGCTGGGCGTCCGCGGGCCGGCCAATTTCCAACTTCGCCTCGTCGGGAAAAGGGTAGTTTTCTTCGAGGTGCATCCGCGCTTCTCCGGCACCAGTTCCATCCGGGCCAGTGTCGGTTTCAACGAGCCCGACGTTTTAATCCGTAATTTTGTGTTGAATGAGACTTTCCGGCGGTTGTCCTACCAAACGGAAGTGGCCGCTATCCGCGCCTTTCAACACGCGATTGTTCCCCTTTCTGCCGTGCAGGCCGTGGAGGCCGCCCGGTGCCAACCATGATGAACCGTATTCCCTGTCCTCTTTGTGGTTCGTATCAGCACCGGATTTTTTGGCGCTCGGAATCCTATCCTGCAATCGGTGGCAAAGTGGTGCCGCCGGAATGTTCACCTCGCATTCCCTGGCTGCCGCTGGAACTCGCCTTGTGCGATCATTGCCAGCATATCTATCAGTCCCAGCCACCGGATGAACGGGAACTGGACGCGTTTTACGAAGGCAGTTACGTCAGCGCCAACCCGTCACCCGCCCTGGGGGGCACACCGCCACGCGGCTTGGAAATCTTCCTGCGGGCCATCCTGGAGGCCACCGGCAGCACACGCGGCCGCGCCATGGAAATCGGCGCCTACGATGGTTACTTCTTGCACCGTCTGGTGCAGGAAGGCTGGCAGGCGGTCGGCTATGAGCCTTCCAAGATGGGCGAAATCGGCCGGGATTTTTTCAACGTGGACATCCACCGGGACTTTTACCGGCCGGGGAAGAGCAGCGAAGTTTGGGACTTGGTGGTGAGCCGGTATGTCTTTGAGCACCTTTCCTCGCCCGTTGAAATGCTGAGGGGGGTGTGGAGTGAACTGTCCGCAGAAGGATGGTTGGCGTTGGAAGTGCCGGACATGCAATCCCGGTTGGAGGTGGGGGTGCTGGGGTGCTTTGCGCACGAGCACATTTCGTATTTTGTTTCCTCCACGCTGTGCAGCCTGGTTGAGGCGGCCGGTTTTACGGTGCGCAAACTGTCCAACTCGCGGGACGGGCTCATGGTTGTGGCGCAAAAGGCGGGCCGCCATTCCGAAACCCCGCCGGGGCGGGAGGCAGCGCCCGCCGGCAATAATGCGGCATTGGTAAGGCAATTCCTGGACCGGCGCGAACAGCAGAAGTCTGCGTTCGCCCGTGAGCTGAATCTCTGGGATGGGCCGCGGAATTATTATGTGTACGGGGGTGACTCGCACACTACGGATCTTTTGGTGGAACGCTGGCTTCCCGCCAGTCAGATTGAAATGATCCTGGACGATGACCCCGCCAAGCAGGGACGCGTGGCGGCCGGGTTTTCCATTCCGGTGGTGAGACGGGACCGTTTGCCGCCGCCGGGGCGGGGGTTGCTGATTCTCTCCGCCTTTGGTCACCATGATAAATTGTATGATAATGTGGCGGCCTGGCGCGCGGAGGGTGGAACCGTCATGCGGTTTTATCCCGAGTGCCGACTGGTGCGTCCGGAGTGAAGGGGCCGAACCATGCGCCTGGCCGTTTTCTCTGACATGCACAGCAATATCTTTGCGCTCGAAGCCATTCTGGCCGATATCCGTTCTTGCGGCGTGGACCGTCTGGTATGTGCAGGCGATTTCTTTGGCTATTATCCTTGGGCTGCAGAGACTTTTGAGACATTGCGGAGGATCGAACTGACCGGCGTCCTGGGTAATCATGATCATCTGATCCTGGAAATCCTTGGCCTTCGTTCCCCGCTGTCCGTGGACCGCCCTCGCCCCGCCTATTTCGACGCCGCCGCGCAGAATAGCGCTCAGCTTGATCAGAACGCAACTGCATGGCTGACCTCGCTTCCGCAGAAGACTACATTTCAAGCGGGTTCGTGGCAGGTGCATTTGGCCCACGGCACACCCGACGATCCCTTGGAAGGCCGCTTTTACCCTGACAACAACACCTGCTTTGACTGGTTTCCCTGTTCGGGAGAAATTCTCATTCTGGGCCATACGCACTATCCCTTGGTTCGGCGCGTTCAGCGTGGCGGGCTGCTGTTGAATCCTGGTTCGGTAGGACAGCCGCGAGATGGAGATGCGCGGCCCAGTTGGCTGCTGCTCGACTTGGGCGAAAGCAGCAATGCCCTCCGCCAGCCGTTGATCAGCTTGCGTCGCGTGGATTATGACCGTCCGCGAGTCATGGAGATGTTGCGAAACATGGGATGGTCTCCACGGTTTATTGCCGCGCTCGATAAGACCACTCCTGGTCCGCTGCCCATATCCAGATCCGACGAAACTCGTTTCCCGAAGAACGCGCGGAGTACCTTGCCAAAAGCGGGCTTGAAATCCGACCAGGGTGTTGTTACTTAATTGCTATCCGAAGTATGAGAGATCAGTCAAAGCGGATTCTGCACGGCCGGCATGCTACAGCGCATGACGACTTGTGCTTCGACACTCGTGATGAATAACAACGAGCCACAAATCCGGCGCACCAACGCCGTTGTTCTTTCCATTATTACTCCCGCCTATAACGAAGCGGAGAACCTGCCTTCGCTTTATGAACGCCTGGTGAAGGTCATGGATGGTCTGGCGGTCTCTTGGGAATGGGTAATTGTGGACGACCACTCGCATGACCAGACTTTTAAGGTCATCCAGGCTCTGGCGGACAGTGACCTGCGCATTCGGGGCATTCGCTTTTCTCGCAACTTTGGCTCCCACATAGCCATGATTGCCGGCATGGAGCTCAGTCAGGGTAGCGCATCGGTCATCATGGCTTCCGATTTGCAGGATCCACCGGAGGTCATCCCCAATCTTCTGGACAAATGGTCGGAGGGCAACGCCGTCGTCTATGCCGTACGCGAAAACCGAGAAGGCCACAAAGGTTCTGCAGCGTTATTCTCGCGGTTTTATTATTTCCTCATGCGTGAAATCATCGGCTTCAAGGAAATGCCGGCGACGGGCGCGGATTTTTTCCTCTTGGACCGCAAGGTGATGAACGAGTTAGTCCAGCTCAAGGAAATCAATCTTAGCATCCTTCCCTTGATCACTTGGATGGGGTTCACGCAAGCCTCGGTTGCTTACACCAAGCAGGCTCGCCAGCGGGGACGTTCCGGCTGGAACTTCGCCAAAAAACTCAAGGTGGTGATTGACTCGGTAACGGCCTTTTCCTACCTGCCCGTGCGGATTATGTCGGCGACCGGTTTCCTCGTAGCCCTGCTGGGCTTTGTATATTCCGGAGTGGTGATTTACAGCGCGTTTACCGGCACCCCTCCGCAAGGGTGGGCTTCCTTGATGGTCGTTGTCGCCGTCTTGGGAGGCGTCCAGATGATGATGATCGGGGTACTGGGCGAATACGTCTGGCGTGCGCTTGATGAGAGCCGCCGCCGCCCGCGCTACATTATCGAGGCTTGCTGCGGTACCATGCCCCGGTCTTCCGAGCGAATTGGGTGAACACGGCGCTCCTACCTTTCTCCCGCTACTCACTGCTCCTCGGACTCTGGTTCGCGGGCGTGACCGCTGTCGTGTTTCTGGCCCAAACCTGGCCCTACTGGCACGGGCGCTTACTGCTGGCGGGCAGCCACGCTGACGGGCCGTTCCATTTCTACGTCGAGCTGTCGCGGTTGTCCCCGGAGCTTTTCAAGAAGGACCTGGCGGTGCAATCGAATCAGGCTCTCGGCGCATACGAATACTTCTATCACTGCGTGGGTTGGCTCGTGAAAGCGACCGGCTGGCCGCTGCTCAAGGCCAACCTCGTCCTGTGCTGGGCGGCCAACACCGTCTATCTGGCAGGCGTGTTCCTGCTGCTTGCGCGGCTGGGCTTGTCGCCGTGCTGCTGCGCCATCGGCACGCTGCTCGCAGCCCAACCCTTCGTGCTCATCGCTATGGCGAGCGGTGTGGCGCATTCGCTGGCGATTCCACGGGAAGTTTGGCTTTGGCCTTTGCCCTGGTTTGTCATGTGGTTCCTGTGCGGTTCCAGGGACCACGCAAGCTTGCTTTTGTTTTATGGGGCGTTGGGGGCCGTCTATGCGTTGACTTACCCGCTCTGGGCCATGCTGTTTGGCCTGGCTTTCGGCTTGGTCGATTTGGTGAAAATACTGCAAACGAAACACTATGAAAACTTGTTTTGGCTGGGCGCTGCCGCCGTGCTTTGCCTCACCCTGGTGGTCGCCCCATCCTTGGCTACCCTGCACGCCGTTCGGGGTGAGGCCAGCGCGGTCCTGGATTACAACCGGATTTCGCGCTCCGTCTATTTCACCAAAGGCTTTCGCCGCTTAATTCTGTTTGGGCTGGCCGGCTGCGGAGCTTTGTTTCTGCTCAGCCAGCAACTGAAAGGGCTTCCTGCACCTTGGGAACGGTTGGGCATTCTGCTGGGAGTAACGATTGCTATCTGCTTCATTTATGAGCCGATTCAACGGCTGGTGCCGACCCTTTCGCTGACCTATCCGGGCCGGCTCTCGTTGGTGGCTTACCTGGCCAGTGTCATCGCTGTGGCCGGCTGTTTGTATTTCTGCTGGGGGCATTTCCCAACATGGGGCAAGGCGCTGGTCTCAATCGGCTTGTTGGCTATGGTCCTGGACCCGCAAAGAGCTTTGCTTAAGGAACTGCGGGAACAGTCGCCGGCCGTGCAGCCGGAGTTCATCGAGTTTTGCGGCCAAGTTAAGGAACGGACTCCGATCGAGGCGCTGCTGATCGTTCCGCCAGTGGCGGGCGGCCATTACTTTCGGGTCTATGCCGAGCGCGGACTTTGGATCAATCCCAAGGACATAGGGGTATTATCGCGAAACCGCGAACTCTACGCACGCGCGCTAGAGCGGTTGCAGGCGCTGAACTCTTTCTACGCCGGCTCGGCCACGCTGTCCGAGAGGGAATCGATTCTGGCCAAGCTCAGCGCCGAAAAAGTGGATTATGTCGTGACGCGCGCGAACGAGAATGGGACGCGCCGTCTATCTTGGCCTGTGATCTTTCATTACGGCAGTTGGGAATTGCGTGCGCCGCCCGTTGCCCGCCAGGCATTACAGCCATGAATTCCATTCGCGACCGAGGATGAAAACGTAGCGCGG
>CAYIIH010000077.1:0-11620 GCA_964363225.1 uncultured Verrucomicrobiota bacterium
CCAGTTTGAGAGTGTCGGTGAGGCGGACGAGAAACGAGCGTTTCTTCTTCGTCTCTTCGGCTGTGGGGAGAGCTTCGCAAGGTCCGGAGCAGGAGGGACATAGAACCATGGCTTTGCCGCCGGCTCGACGCAGGACGTGGATGCAGGACCTGCAAAACGCCCGGCCGCATTGCGCGCATCTGAAAGCACCGCGCATCTCGCGATGGTTAAAACAGGCATCGGAGCCATCGGCCAGCAGCGAAGGGCCTGGAACCTGTTCCACCGTAACCGATGGAATGGCAATATGAACCGGGGGAATCTCCAAGGTCATTTCGACGCTGCCCAAGCGCAGTTTCTGGCCGTCCTGCAACGGGGCTTCCTTGACGGGTTGCCCGTTAATGAAGGTGCCATTGGTGGAACCCAAATCACGGACAAGGACACCCGTGTCGGAAGCATGGACTTCGCAATGATAACTGGAAACCGTTCCATCAACGACTTGAAAGTCGTTCAACGGATTTCGCCCCAGGCGGCTCACTCCTGGTTTCAGTTCAATGACTTGTTTTTGGGCCCCTCCAATGTGGAGGAGAAATCTGCGCATACGAATTTTGCTGCACCTCTGCGTTAGACTCGACCAGGTCAGAACCTACCCAGCCCCATAAAACCTGTCGATCAATATTTCGATTCCCGCAGGAATCCATTATGGCAGGAATCTCCCAAATCCAAAAACTGCTCGACCCTGGCCGGGCGGCAGAATAGAAAGGCAGCCATCACTTTGATGAACGCTGTTTTAGGCCAGAAGATTGCGGAGATTCGAATCAACAAACTCGCCATCAATGTTGCGTCCGTTCCGCTGACACTGATGCTCCTGGGCGGTCTCGTCACGGTGGCGTCATCTCTGCCGCATTTTCAGAGCATCTCCTTTCCGGAACCGTACTGGATGCTGCTCGTGCTGCTGAGCCTTATCATCATTCACGAAGCGTTGCACGCCAGTGCCTTGATCTGCTGGAGCCGCATTCCGTGGAGCGACTGCAAATTTGGGGTGATGTGGAAAGCGCTCATGCCGTACTGCCATTGCGGCAAGCCCATCACGGTTCGGGCCTATCGGTTTTATGCTCTTTTCCCCCTGATCGTCACCGGATCGATGTCGCTGCTGTATCTGTTTGTTTACCCATCATTTTGGTCGGCATTTTTGAGCGCCGTAGTCTTGGCGGTCTGCATCGGCGATGTTTGGGTCTATTGCCGGATGTGGCGGTTTGAAGGCAACCTGCTGGTCCTGGATGCGCGCAGTGAGATTGGGTGCGATATCTTTGCCTGGCCGGCCGAGGAATAAGACTTGTGTCGAAAGAAACTGACATTTATCCCGTTGGCGCCTCGCTTTTCTTTCTGCCTATTGCCACGCGTGTGCCGCTGAAGTTTGGGGCGGAAACATTGACTTCGGTCACCTGCGCTCGGGTCTGTTTGCGGGTGGCCAATGCTCGAGGCCAGACTGCGGAAGGGTGGGGCGAAACACCGCTGAGCGTGCAGTGGGTCTGGCCCAGTTCCCTTTCGTATGAGAGCCGCCACCAGGCGCTTAAAGATTTTTGTATTCGGCTCACACGCAGTTGGGCCGATTCTCGGACCGGCGGGCATGCCCTGGAAATCGGCCATGCATTCCTGCAGGAGCAACTGCCAAGTTTGTGGCAGGCATTCAATGCGGAGCGGGCGAACCCGGAGCCGATGCCGTGGCTGGCCGCTTTGGTCTGCTGTTCGGCTTACGATCTGGCGTTGCATGACGCCTACGGCGTGTTGAATGGAGTGCCCGTTTACGACACCTACAACGCCCGTTTTATGAACCGGGACCTGAGCTGCTTTTTGACGCCGGCCGAGGGAGCGAACCTTTCCTTCCGGAACAAATATCCGGCGGATTTTCTCGTCTTCCCTCGTCCGCAGCAACTGCCCGCCTGGCATTTGGTCGGAGGAAAAGACCTCCTGCATGAGCCTGAACTCGACGGGACTGAACCCAAGGACGGCTACCCGGTTTTGCTCCCAGACTGGATCAAGCGCGATGGTCTGCGCTGCCTCAAAGTCAAGCTGAGGGGCAATGACAGCGCCTGGGATTATGAGCGGCTGGTGCAAGTCGGAACCATTGGCTTGGAGCAGGGCGCGCTTTGGCTCTCGGCGGACTTCAATTGCACGGTGACCGATCCGGCTTACGTGAACGCCATTCTCGACCGGCTTTTGGAGGAGCATCCGCGCCTTTACGGCATGATCCTCTACGTGGAACAGCCTTTTCCTTATGATCTGGAAAGGAACCGAATCGAGGTCCACAGCGTTTCGGCCCGCAAACCGTTGTTCATGGACGAAAGCGCCCATGACTGGCAGATGCTCAAGCTGGGCCGCGCGCTCGGCTGGACAGGGGTCGCGCTGAAAACCTGCAAGACCCAGACCGGCGCCTTGCTCAGTCTCTGCTGGGCCAAGGCGCATGGCATGACCTTGATGGTGCAAGACCTTACCAATCCGATGCTGGCCCAGATTCCGCATGTGCTGCTGGCGGCGCACGCCGGCACCATCATGGGTGTGGAGACCAACGCCATGCAGTTCTATCCTGAGGCCTCGAGATGCGAGGCGGAAGTCCATCCAGGGCTTTATCGGCGCAGGGCTGGCAACGTCGATTTATCGACTGTCGGCGGGCCGGGGTTCGGATTCCAACTCGAGAGTATAAAAAGGCGCTTGCCTGCTTCGGTGGCCTGTTGAGAATTCAAGGCGCAGATTTTAGTCATGCAAGTGGTTGACAATCAACGATTGACAGCTTTTCAAACGGAGTTGGCTCAAGTCAAGTGTCTTTTGGGGGGCATAGAAAACCCCTTGTGATGGGTCAGTCACGGTGGGCGGAGAGCTGGCTTCCAGTCGGCTTATCAGTTTTCTCCGTCCCGAAGCCGGTTGGAAACTGGCGCTCCTTCCCGAAAGGAATTCATTCACCCGCCGTGACTGAGTGATTACAGCCCCTTCCAGATTCTGCTTGCCGGCTCGGTTTTTTGTTGTTTTACAGCAACCATGTCATTGGCTTCAGCTCAAGATCAATCGGCCAAAACCATTCTTCTCACCGGAGTTACACGCGGCCTGGGCCGGGCGATGTTGGAGGAGTTTGCCCGCCGAGGGCACGTCGTTCTTGGTTGTGGCCGCGCTCGGTCACTCGTCCAGGAATTAAAAGGCCTCTTTGCAGAGCCGCACGATATCGCCGCAGTGGACGTGGCGTCGGATGGCGAAGTCGCAGCCTGGGCTAAGCGGCTCCGGTTGGCGCATGGCCCGCCTGATTTCATAATCAACAATGCGGCTATCATCAACCGGAATGCTCCTCTCTGGAACGTCAGCGCCGACGAATTCTCCCGGGTCATCGATGTCAATATCAAGGGGGTGGCCAATGTCATCCGGCATTTTCTCCCGGCCATGATCCGGTGCCAGAGCGGTGTCATTGTGAACTTCAGTTCCGGCTGGGGACGATCTGTTGACGCCGAAGTGGCGCCGTATTGCGCGACGAAATGGGCCATCGAAGGTCTCACCCAGGCGCTGGCCCAGGAACTGCCTTCGGGCATGGCCGCCATTCCACTGAATCCCGGGATCATCAATACCGACATGCTGCAAAGCTGTTTTGGCGCCTCAGCCGAATCCTATTCCTCCCCGAAGACATGGGCCCAGAGAGCGGTGCCTTTTATCCTGCGCATTAATGCCGAAGACAACGGACGTTCACTCACGGTGCCAGCATAACCGTAAAGATGGGGGAGCGAGAGCAGAAAAATTGACGCCGAATTTGACGGCGGCATGACAGGGGAAGCGGAAACAAAAAAGGAGAACCAATTGCCAAATTAAGGTTAGCGCCCTTCCTGGGATCGCAATTACAAATCCAGGCAATGCAACATTGGGAAATTGTTCTGACCAGGAAAGAAACCGGGATCGTTCCCCGCTCGGGCTGGACATCCATTAAGGCAAAATGCTCCTATGCTTGACTTTAGGCGGCCAGCTTCTAGTTTCATCCCATGTCGCAATTGGCTAAGAAAAACGAAAAGGCCATCCTGCTCGGATTGGGCTTGGATTCAGATGGCCACAAGCGAATTACCACCGGGCCAAATTTCGCTTTGCTGGGCGGGTCGGCGGCGACCCATGAGTTGATGACGGAAAAGGCCATCAAGATTAACGAGCAATTGACCGCCCGAGGCAAAAAAATAGAAGAGGTCAGCCGGGAAGAATTTGATGACATCGCGCAATCCATCGGCCTGGCTCGCCCACGAACGGAGCGGAATTGAGACGTTTTGCGATGCCAGGTTCGATCACCCGAAGATGACTTTTTTCAACCCGTGTGGCCATTCGCAGATAAATTGGCCAGTTGAAGTGGTTTACAGCAAATACTGACTCGCATCATGCCATCCGACTACCATCCTTACTCCTTTTTGGCCGTGTTCTTGGTGGTGGCGGTTTTGTTCCCCCTGGTTCCCATTGGCTTGGCCTATTTGTGGGCCAGGACGTTCTCGCCGCAAAAACCGGGTCCGGACAAGAATGCCATCTATGAATGCGGCTTGGAATCAAAGGGCGACGCTTGGATTCAGTTCAAATCGGAGTACTACCTGTATGCCATCGTTTTTCTGATCTTCGATGTCGAAACGATCTTTTTGCTTCCGTTTGCCGTGGCCTTCACGGGGCTTTCCATCGGCGGTTTTGTTGCCATTATGATTTTTCTGTTGCTGCTGGTGGAAGGCTTGATATGGGCCTGGCAAAAGGGTGTTCTCTCCTGGCCATGACGGGAAGAGCGGGCCGTCGCGCCGCGGTGCGGCTTGGTCGGGCGGGGTGCAATGAAACCATGAATTTGAGATCGGCAACCGTGAATTAATCGCATGGACGAAGGATTGCGCAGTGAATTGAGCAAGCAGGGGATTTTTACGATCACCCTGGAGGGCCTCTACAACTGGGGCCGGCGCAGCTCCGTCTGGCCGCTCAACTTCGGCCTGGCTTGCTGTGCCATTGAAATGATTTCCGCGTCGATGGCGCGCTTTGACCTGGCGCGCTTCGGCGCGGAAGTGTTTCGCCCTACGCCGCGCCAGGCGGACCTGATGATCGTGGCGGGCACGGTGACCAAGAAAATGGCGCCGCAAGTGGTGCGCTTGTACAATCAGATGCCCGAGCCGAAATATGTCATCGCCATGGGGGCCTGCGCTATTTCAGGAGGACCCTTCAAGCAGGGCTACAACGTCTTGAAAGGCATCGACCGGTATCTGCCGGTGGATGTGCACATTCCCGGCTGTCCGCCTCGCCCGGAGGCGCTGATCCATGCGCTGATGACGCTGCAACGCAAAATCGACGGCCAGCGACTGGCTGGCCCGGATCGTCCCCGCCATCTCCGCGCCGAAGCGCCGAGCGAATTCGTTATCCCGCGCTTCGGCGCGCATGATCTGGAGCCGCCGCAGCACCCGGATGTGTGGCAGCCGCCCGCCGTCATCCGAGGCGAAAGTTGAGGCACGACGCCGGTCCTGACATGGAAACGCTCGAACAAATCAAAGCGCGAATTGAAGCCGCCCTTCCCGGAGCTGGCCTGCGCCTCATTCCCAATGACAGCCCGGCGAATCAACCTTCGCTCTTGGTGGACAACGCGCATGCGGTCGCTGTGGCTTCCTTTTTGCGGGAGGACGCGCAGTTGCAGCTCGATTATGCTTCCAACGTCACGGGCATCGACTGGCCGGAATCGGTCAGAAAAGAGAAGGTCAAGGTCAAGAAAGTGATCGACGGAGTCGAGAAAGAGGTTGAGGAACTGATCGAGAAGAAAAGGCCGGGCTTCTTGGAAGCGGTTTATCATCTTTATTCCATGACGTTGAAACAGGGGCCTGTCATCTTGCGTCTGCGCACGGAAAACCGGTCGGACAAAGCCCATCTGCCCTCGCTCACCGCGGTCTGGCGCGGAGCGGAACTGCAAGAAAGGGAAATCTACGACTTGTTCGGCATTGTCTTCGATCAGCATCCGGACTTGCGGCGCATCCTCATGTGGGACGGTTTTCAGGATCATCCCATGCGCAAGGATTATGTGGAGCCAGACGACTACGAGTACGAGCCGACGCCGCATGATAAAGTGCTTGAAAAGGCGAAGCGACACTACGCAAGCGAGACAAACCGATGATTAACACCGTGACAGAGCATGCGGGCGGAGCGGCCAGCTCGGCCGGAAATCTGCCCGGCGTGGCGACGGAGCCAAACTTCGCCATCACGCCGAAGATTTCCGGCGACGGCTCCAGGGAAGGGGAACTGCTCGAAATCTCCATGGGACCGCATCATCCCTCGACGCACGGTGTCTTTCGCATGGACGTCGTGTTGGAGGGAGAGCGGATCGTGAAGCTCAAGCCGGTGTTTGGCTATCTGCATCGGAATCACGAGAAGATTGCCGAAGGCATCAGCTATCTCGGTTCCATGCCCTACACGGACCGGCTCGATTATTTCTGCTCCCTGACCAATAACTGGGCCTACGCTTTGAGCGTGGAGAAGCTGGCTGGCTTGCAGCCGCCGGAACGGGCGGAGTACCTCCGCGTCATCACCGCCGAATTGACGCGCCTGATCAATCACACCTGCCTGATTGGTTTTCTGGTGCAGGACATGGGGGCGCTGGGCACGCCGCTCATGTACGCCTTCCGTGAGCGCGAGAAGATATTGGACCTGTTTGAGGCGCTGACCGGCGCGCGCATGATGTGCAATTATATGCGGTTTGGCGGCTGCCGTGTCGATCTGCCACCCGGCTGGCTCGAGCAGGCCCGGCGGGTGGTGGACAATTACCCGCGCTTTCTTGACGAGTATGAAAGCTTGCTGACCGAAAACGAAATCCTGGTTGCCCGGACACAGGGTGTCGGCGTGCTTCCAGCCCGATTGGCCATTAACGCCGGCGTGACCGGCCCGATGCTGCGGGCCAGCGGTGTCGATTATGATATCCGCAAGGTGGACCGATACGGCATTTACGATCGGTTCGACTTCCGCGTGCCTCTCGGGGCGCATGGCGATGTGTATGACCGCTACATGGTCCGCGTGCTGGAAATGCGCGAGTCGGTGAAGATCCTGCAGCAAGCCATCCGCGGCCTGCCGGACGGCCCCATCATGGATGCCAAGGCCAAGCTGCGGAACTTCCGTCCGAAAGCGGGCGAAGCGTACGGCCGGATCGAGTGTCCCAAAGGCGAATTGGGCTTTTACCTCATCAGCGATGGCTCGCCCAATCCCTACCGTTACCGGGTGCGTCCGCCCAGCTTTATCAATCTCACCATTCTCGAAGACATGTGTCTGGGCCAAAAAGTGGCCGATGTCGTGATTATCCTCGGCAGCGTGGATATTGTGTTGGGTGAGGTGGACCGGTGAAAACGGAATTCCTGGCAAAACCCTTGAAACAATCCTGATCTCATGTTAGGCGAAGGCATTATCAAAGGCATGGTGGTGACCGCCACCAACTTCTTTGGCAGCTACGTCAGCGCGGAGCGGCTGGTCACGGTCCAGTATCCGGAAGAACGGCTTCCGCCGCAGGAGAACGCACGCAACTTTCCCTTTCTGGTCTATGACGGCGACGACCCGGACAGAGGATTGCGTTGTGTCGCCTGCAAGATTTGTGAAAAGGAATGCCCGCCCCAATGCATTTACATTGTTCTGGAGCGCGACGAGAAAGGGAAACCGCAAAAGCGTCCCCGGATTTTCGATCTCGACATCTCCGTCTGCATGAGTTGCCAGATTTGCGTGGAAGTCTGCCCGTTCGACGCCGTCAAAATGGACACGGAATATGAGCTGAGCGATTTCGACCGTTTCAAAAGCCTTTTGCTGAACAAGCAGCGCTTGGCCAAATCAAACACGTACTATCGCAAGATTCATCCGGCGGAAGCCGAGGAAGTGGACGCCCGCCTTGCCGACCAAGTGGCCAAAGCCGAAGCCAAAAGGAAGGCGACCGCAATGGCCGCGGCCACCGCAGTCAAACCGGCTCCTGCCGCCCAGCCGGCTCTTTCCCAATGATGCTCTGGCTAACAGACTCCGACCTTCCTGCGGGCGCCAATGGACTTGCTGCACTCTGTGAAAAGGATGGGGCAAAAGCGGGCGAGGACGCCCGCGCTCCTTTGGTTGCGGCTCCCCCGCGCTGCGATCGCAAGACCTGGGTGTTGCTCCCTGTGGCCTTAAACTGAACCACGAACATGTTTGAAGCCCTCGACCAAATCTTCGTCAGCGTGAAGCACTGGGCGGTCGGCCTTTTGCCGCCAGCATGGCAGCCGCTTGTTTCCATCCTTCTTTCGGTGGTCATGATCGTGGCGGTTTTTCCGCTTTTGTTTGCGATCACCACGGTCCTGGAGCGCAAGGGCCTCGGGCGCATTCAAAACCGGTACGGTCCAAACCGCGTCGGGCCATTCGGATTTTTGCAGCCCATAGCAGACGGGTTGAAGACGCTGACCAAAGAAGACATCGTGCCTCGCGTTGCCGACAAGGTGGTGCATTTCCTGGCCCCCATTGCTCTGGTTGTGCCTGTCTTCCTGGCTTATTCGGTCTTGCCCTGTGGCCGCAACCTGGTAGCGGTCGATCTCGATGCGGGCGTTTTGTTCTTCTTCGCCGTGGGCGCGGCCACGGAGCTTGCTGTGTTTATGGCGGGCTGGTCGAGCCGGAATAAGTATTCAATGCTGGGCGCCATGCGGGCCATCGCCCAGATGATCAGCTACGAAGTTCCCCTGGTTATTTCCGCCGTGACCGTGATCATGATGGCCGGTTCTCTTTCCACCGTGACCATTGTGGAGGCGCAAGAGGGTTACTTCGGCTGGCTTCCCAAGTGGCATGTTTTCACCCCGTGGGGCTTGGCCGGTTTTGTTCTGTTTATGATTGCGGCCACGGCCGAGTCCAACCGGTCGCCCTTTGATCTTCCGGAAGGTGAATCCGAGATCATCGCCGGCTATTATATCGAATACTCCGGATTTAAATTCGCTTTGTTCTTCCTGGGCGAATACCTGGGCATGTTCGCTATCAGCGGCCTGGGCATCACGCTTTTCCTGGGCGGGTGGCACGCGCCATTGCCCTTCCTGACTTGGGTGCCGTCCTACGTCTGGTTCTTCGCCAAACTGCTGGCGATCGTTTTCCTGTTTATATGGCTGCGCGGCACGCTGCCGCGCCTGCGCATCGATCAACTGATGAACTTTGCGTGGAAATTCATGTTGCCCATGGCGCTGATCAATATTTTGGTGGCCGGTGTTTGGCGGTACATGCCCGCGGGTTTATGGCGCTGGCTTTTGTGTTCGGCGCTGATTGTGGGGCCGTTTGTGCTGTTGGGCCGCGCGCTGGCCGGAAGCAAGAAACTGACGAAACGCACCTATCGGTATGCCCGCTAGATGGAAATATGAGCGGCTCTTACATCAGTGGATTTGACTTGAGTCATGGGCGGGGGAAACCGAAGAACCGCATAAAAAACGATTTTGTGGACCGCAACTGACAGATGCAGACAACCTATTTCATTATCGCGGGGCTGACCTTGGGCAGCGCCCTGGCCGCCGTGAGCTTGCGCAACCTGGTCCATTGCGCGCTGTGCCTCACGGTCACGTTTGCCGGCTTGGCCGCGTTTTTCCTTCAGCTTGACGCCCAGTTTGTCGGCTTTGCCCAAATCCTCGTTTACATCGGAGCCGTGGCCATTCTGATTGTGTTCGCAATCTTGCTGACCCGCAGCGAGGAGGGGACCGCTCAACCCCTGGTGGCCGGCTCATGGCTGGTCGGCGTGTCCGTGGCGATGCTGGTTCTCGGCGTATTGGTCATCTCCACTTTAACCAGCGCAGCGATTGATCGCAAATTGCCGCCCCAGCCGGACGTCTCGGTCCGCCGGATTGGGGAGCAACTGATGACGCAGTACGTTCTGCCTTTGGAGGTCATGGCGTTGCTCCTGACCGCTGCGTTGATCGGCGCCGTCATCATTGCCCTGCAAGAGAAGAAACGATGAGCCCTCTTCACCATTACTTGATTTTCTCTGCGCTCCTTTTTGCCATCGGATTGGCCGGCGCCTTGACGCGGCGCAACGCCATCCTGGTGTTGATTGGCATCGAACTGATGCTCAACGCGGCCAACCTGAATTTCATTGCCTTTTGGCGGTATGGCCCCCATCCGGAAGCAGTGACGGGAGTGATCTTTGTGATTTTCTCGATTGGCATTGCCGCGGCGGAAGCGGCAGTCGGGCTGGCACTGGTGATCGGAATTTACCGGCATTGTCAAACAACTAACCTCGATAAAATGAATTCGCTCAAGGGATGAAAGCAGAACGAAACAGGAATTGCAGGCGAATCAAACGCGGCCGGAAGTCCAGCCGCCGTTCAGAAGTTTTGTGTGTCCAGCACGGACAGCCCGCTGATTTTCTTGAAGTCGGACGTGTTGCGCGTGAGGACTTCCGCTTGTTGGAGCAAGGCGGTGGCGGCGATGATGGCATCGGGCGTCTTCAACTTGTGCAATCGGCGCAGGCGGATCGCCTCGTCAATCACGGCGGGCAGCACCGGCACTTCCTCGAATTGCGCCAGAAGTTCCCTCAACGCCTTGTCATCGGTCGCGGTCAATCCGGAGTAGCCCAACACTTCGAGCCGGGTGATTGCGGAAAAACCAACCCACGCGCCTTGGGCGGCGCGGGCTTTGGTGAAGACGCCGCAGGCATCGGTCTTGCCGGCGTGGGCATCAATCCAGACATTCGTATCCAGCAGCAAGCGCATCAGCGGTTGCCCCACTCGCGGCGCTCGCGCTCATCCCACCCCGCGCGCGCCTCGCGTTCAACCGTCAGGCCGTCCACCTTGTTCTGCATCGTGCCGAGCAAGCTCATGACCTTGTTCCAATCCGGCTTGCGCTCCGGCGAATCCAGCACCGTGAGCAGCGCCTTCCCCGTGGCCGGCAACTTCTCCGGCTCGGCAACGGTGATGCGCCCGTGGTCAATCTCGGCTTTCATCGTCAGGTATGCCATACGGCCAAACTTTAACACGGGACAGACGCGCGACAAGGCGGGATTTGATGCGGCGGAAGCAGCGGTCGGCTTGGCGCTGATCATTGCGATTTACCGACATTACAAGACAATCAATGTGGACGAGGTGGATTCAATGAAGGGATGAAAGGCAACAATCAAATTTCAACACGGAAGTTGTCCCGCGACAGTTCATGGACGCGAAAGCCTTTCCTGCGCTTGGCTGGGGCAGTTTCGCTTGGAGAGGACGCAAACCACATTGCCAAACGAGTGAACTATCGCCGACTCGCTTTCGAGCAATACGATCCGGTTTGCGCCCACTGTGGCTTCGGTATGGAAGCTGTTTTGGAAGTCGCTCACATTGACGGAAACCGCAGCAACAATGACGCGAAGAATCTCGTCATCCTTTGCCCGAACTGTCACAAGATGCACGACCTCGACATAATCTCGACGGAAACCATCGTCGTGATGCGCGACCGCCCCAAGACTGTGAATTGGCGCAAGCGCATGAAGGATGCTGGACGCAAGGCCGCGCTGACTCGCAAGACGCGGGTGACTAAATTGCGCCGCAAGCGCAGACAGGCTGCTTTGAAAGCCGTTGCTACGCGTCGGAGAAATTCAAACTGATCGAAATAGATTCGATGAAGGGATGAAAACTTTTAACGCAAAGACGCAGCGCGGCGGAGCCGCAACCAAAGG
>CAYIIH010000077.1:11630-25776 GCA_964363225.1 uncultured Verrucomicrobiota bacterium
CGGACAGCCTTGTCCGCGCGTGGGGATGGGCGGGACGCGAACACGCGGACAAGGCTGTCCGCGCTCCGCCAGAATCTTCGCGGCCCGCGAGGATTCGTACAGATGGCAGTGCAAAGACGCAAAGGGGAACGCACGCTCTCCACATCTTTGCGCCTTTGCGCCTTTGGGTTAAACAACGGATGAATTGGATTGCAAAGAATTTATGGCTGATTCCTGCGCTGCCGATGCTGGCGGCGGGGTTGAGCGCGCTTGCGCCGCAGCGTTGCCGCAAGTTTTCCGCGTCGTTGGCCATTGGCTCGATGATGGGGGCGTTTCTGCTTTCGCTGGGTGCGTTTGCCCACACGCTCAAGCACGGCGGGCACGGCGAGGAGGCGCGGCAGGTTTTCAATTTCCCATGGTTCCAGTTCGGCGGCGAATGGCTGAAGTTGGGCTGGGTGCTCGATCCGCTGGCGGCGGCCATGCTGGTCATGGTGACGCTCGTCGGCTTGCTCATTTTCATCTACAGCATCGGTTACATGGCGCAGGACGAGAATTTCACCCGGTTTTTCTGTTTCATGGCGCTGTTCGCCGCGGCGATGCTGGGCGTCGTCATCGCCAACAGCTTGCTGCTGCTGTTCATCTGCTGGGAACTGGTTGGGCTGGCTTCGTATCTTCTCATTGGATTCTGGTATCACAAGCCGAGCGCGGCGGCGGCGGCGAAAAAGGCCTTCATCACGACTCGCATTGGCGACATTGGCTTTTTTCTCGGCATGCTTTGGCTTTATTCGCAAACCGGCACGTTGTTATTGTATGACGGTGGCAATGGTTGCCTGGAACAGTCTGCTCTGACGAAACTGGTGGCTCAAACCACGATGCTCGGCTTGTCGGCTTCCACCGGGATCGCGCTGCTCATCTTCTGCGGGGCCATGGGTAAATCGGGCCAGGTGCCGCTACACGTTTGGCTGCCTGATGCCATGGAAGGCCCGACGCCGGTCAGCGCGCTGATTCATGCGGCCACCATGGTGGCCGCGGGAGTCTTCCTGGTGGCCCGCGTCTATCCTCTGATGGATGCCGATGCCAGCGGCGTGGCCGGAAGCTCGGCGGCGCTGACGGTCGTGACCTGGGTGGGTGCTATCACGGCGGTCTTTGCGGCCAGCATTGCGGTGGCGCAAACCGACATTAAGCGGATTCTGGCATACTCTACCGTGTCGCAACTGGGTTATATGATGATGGGGCTGGGCGTGGGCGGGGTTGCCATCGGCCTCTTCCATCTGATCACGCATGCCTTTTTCAAAGCGCTGCTTTTCCTGGGCGCCGGCTCGGTGATTCATGGCTGTCACGATGAGCAGGACATTCGGCGGATGGGCGGCGTGAAAAAATTCATGCCCTGGACCTTCTGGACCTACGCCGTCGGCATGATGGCCTTGTCCGGCGTGCCGCTCTTTGCGGGCTTCTGGAGCAAGGATGCCATTTTGCACGCGGCACACGGCGGGCCGTTTTATCTTGGTTTGTTGGGCGCTTTGCTGACGGCTTTTTACATGACGCGGCAGGTTTGTTACGTGTTTTTTGGAGCGTATCGTGGGCAGGTCCTTCAGGCTGCGCCCGGCTCTGCGCCGCGGGGCAGGGGAGGCCATGCGCCGGCTCACTCCGGCGTCCACGGGATGCACGAGCCTCATGAAAGCCCTGCGGTCATGACGATTCCCTTGGTCATTCTGGCTGTTTTCACCGCGACGCTTGGCTTTGTTGGCACGCCGGCCTGGCCGGGGTTTCAGCATTTTTTGACGGGACCCGAGGCGGGCGCGGCGCATGAGGCATTCGGTTGGAAAGGGCTTTCGCTCATGCTGCTGTCCACTTTAGTCGTGTTGTCCGGCATCGGATTAGGCTGGTGGCTCTATGGCCGAAAACCAGTGTCGAAGGCGGAGGAAACAGATACACTGGAACAATGGCAGCCCGACCTTTTTGCCGTGCTCAGGCAGAAGTATTACGTCGATGAGCTTTATGAGGCCACGGTCGTCCGGTTCAACGCCTGGTGGGCCATGGTCTGTGATTGGCTCGACCGCTGGATTTGGGGAGGGGCGGTGCAGATCGTTTCGCTCTGCGTCATCGGGTTTTCCTGGCTCAATCGTTTCTTCGACGAGTATGTGATCAATCTGGGTTTCGATGAGGGATGCGACCGGTTCAAGCGCGGTGGAAGATTCTTCTCCGGTTTGCAGGATGGCCAGGTGCAGAATTATTTGCGGGTGATCGGCGTCGCGCTGACGTTTCTGATTCTGCTTTTGACATGGGGGTGCAGGGCGTCATGAACGAGTTTCCTATCCTCACCGTGCTGACGTTCACGCCCCTGGTCGGTGCGATGGTGCTCATTGGATTGAATTCGGAGCACAAGAAGTTGGCCCGCGCGCTGGGGCTGGGCTTCAGCTTGGTGACGCTCGTTCTGGCAGGATGCCTCTGGAAATCGTTTGATCCTGCCTCGCCCGATCTGCAATTTCCCAAGCACCACGTTTGGATTCCAACGCTGGGCGTCGAATATTCTGTTGGCGTTGATGGCCTCGGTTTGTTGATGGTGATGCTCTCGGCCATCGTGGTGCCGATGGCGATGCTGGCTTCGTGGCAGATCGAGAAGAATGTTCCGATCTACTTTTCTTTGATGCTTTTCCTGCAAAGCGGTTTGTTCGGCACGTTCACGGCGCTGAATTTTTTCCATTGGTTCTTCTTTTGGGAACTGAGCCTGGTGCCGGCCTTTTTCCTGATCAAACTCTGGGGCGGGCCGCAACGCGGACCGGCTGCGACGCAGTTTTTCATATACACGATGGTGGGCAGTGTGGCCATGTTGCTGGCCTTTCTCGCCATTTACCTGGCCACGGGCACCTTCGATTTCCTGCGATTGGCTGAACTGGCGCGCACCGGAGAACTGGCGTCGGCGCTGTCGGTCAAGTTAGGATGGTACAGCCTGAGCGCTTCGCAATTGGCGCTGATTATTTTCACGGGTGTCTTTCTGGGCTTTGCCGTCAAAGTTCCGCTCATTCCATTCCATACCTGGTTGCCGGCCGCCTATGCCGAAGCGCCGACCGGAACAACCATGCTTTTGACCGGAGTGATGTCGAAGATGGGAGTGTATGGGTTCATCCGCATTTTGGCGCCGCTCTTCCCTGAGCAAATCCGCATGATCCTGCCTCTGCTCCTCTGGCTGGCCGTCATCACGATTGTTTTCTCGGCGTGCGCCGCCTTCGTCCAGAAGGACTTGAAGAGGATGCTTGCCTACTCCTCCATTAATCATCTGGGCTATTGTCTGCTGGGCATCTTTGCGGTCACCAAGTTCACCGGCGACGGGCCACCGTGGGAAACCGAGAAAGCCGCCGCGCTCAACGGCGTCTTCTTGCAGATGTTCAATCACGGGCTGACCGCCTCGGTTCTATTCTGTTTTGTTGGTTTTCTCGAGCGGCGCAGCGGCGGGCTGCGGGGGCTGAACGATTTTGGCGGAGTGCGGAAGGTCGCGCCGATCTTTTGCGGTTTGATGGGGATTTCACTATTTGCCTCGCTGGGTTTGCCGGGGCTGAATGGCTTTGTCGGGGAATTTCTGATTTTCAAAGGAACCTTTTCCCTGGCGACCTGGGCGGCGGCTTTATCGACGGTGGGATTGCTGGTGACCGCGATTTTCTTTCTGACTCTGTTGCAGAAGGTGTTTAACGGCCCTGTCAATGCCAGGTGGGCCGGCATGGCTGACCTCAGCTTGTCGGAGCGGTTGGTGGTCCTGCCGGCGATCGTGTTGATGTTCGCTTTGGGCATTTATCCCCAAATTGTCATTGAAATGATTAACAGCACCGTGTTGCAGATGGTCGGCGCGATTAATTTCTAGGTACGCATGAAAGGCCATAAACAAATTTTCCAAGGTAAATCCAACTCTCAGGATTCAGTGGCGTTCGCTGACTCTGGCTTCTCCTCCCGGCCGGATAGGTTGGCGGCGGCGGGGTGGAATCCACAATCCGTGATGTGACCATGCTCGCCTGGACAGTCTATATTTCGTTTTTGGGAGTGGCAGTGCTGATGCTGCTGGACCCGGCCCACAAACGCGCCGCGCGGATGATCGGTTTGGTCACGGCCCTCGTTGGATTTGTCATCGCTCTGGCTGGCACGCTGCAGTACCAGGCCGGATCGGGTGTTCTCACGATATGCCGCGTTCCCTGGATTCCCTCGCTCGGCATCGCGTACCACCTGGCGGCTGACGGAATCAGCCTGACGCTGGTGATTTTGACCGGCATCGCGGCGGTCGCCGGCATTTTGTTTTCCTGGAATGTTGAACATCGCGTGAAGGAGTTCTTCGCCTTCTATTTGGCTCTCATTGGCGGCGTGTATGGAGTCTTCCTCAGCTTTGACCTGCTGCTGCTTTTTGTGTTTTACGAACTGGCCATCATACCGAAGTACTTTCTGATCGCCATATGGGGTTCGACGAACAAGGAGTACGGCGCGATGAAACTGGCGCTCTACTCCTTCGTGGGCAGCGCCATGGTCTTGATCGGCCTGGTGGCGGCCTTTGTCGTCGCCGGGGCCAACACCATGAGCTTGTTTGAATTGGCCAAGTATCCGTTTCCGGAGTCATTTCAATACTGGGCATTTCCTTTGGTATTTGTGGGCTTTGCGGTTTTGGCCGGGCTTTGGCCGTTTCATACCTGGGCGCCGACCGGCCATGTGGCTGCGCCGACCGCGGCCTCCATGTTGCTGGCGGGCGTGGTCATGAAGCTGGGAGCGTACGGAGCCTTGCGGGTGGCGATGACGTTGTTCCCGCTGGGTTTGAAAGCCTGGCAAAACGAAGTCGGGCTGCTGGCGGTGATCGGAATCATTTACGGGGCGATGGTAGCATTGGTGCAAAAGGATTTTAAATTTGTCATCGGTTACTCCAGCGTCAGCCACATGGGATTTGTTTTGCTCGGGTTGGTGACCCTCAATGAAATCGGCCTCAGCGGGGCCGTCCTGCAAATGTTTTCCCACGGCATTATCGCCGGCCTCTTGTTCGGCGTCGTCGGGCGCATGGTTTACGACCGGACGCACACACGGGAGTTGGCTGTCTTGCAGGGCATGAGCTTGAGCAGCGCCATTCCGTTTGCCGCGGTCACCTTTGCCATCGCCAGCGTGGCCTCGATGGGCTTGCCTGGTTTCAGCGGTTTTGTGGCGGAGTTGCAGGTCCTGATTGGCGCCTGGCACGCCTTTCCGACGCTGGCGGTCCTGGCCGGATTCGGGATTCTGGTGGGGGTTGCCTACACGTTGCGGGCCTTGCAGCAAGCGTTTTTCAGCGAGCATGTTCCGGCGGTGGAACCGCGCACGCATCCCCTGGAAGCCATTTCCATTCCGGAGCGGTTCGGAGCGGTGATCCTGATTGGGACCTCGTTGCTGATTGGACTTTACCCGAGATTGTTGTTGGATTTGATCGTGCCCAGCTTTAGCTCGCCCCTGTTTGAGGGTTTGCGAAAAGGAGGACTGTTTTGAGTAGGGAGGCGAAATGAATAGTGTGCCTTATTTCGAAGTGCTCAAGCTGGCGGCGCCGGAAACCATCGTCGTGTTAGCGGCTTTGGTGGTGCTGGCGGTTGACTTGCTGGTCATGCGCGCCGAGCCGGTTCGGTATCGGCTGGCAGTGGGAGCGGCTTTTACGTGCCTGGGTTGTTTGGCGGCCGTCTTCTGGATGTTCAATATCGATCAGCACGGCAATGCCATGCAGGGAATGCTGGTGGTGGACCCGTTGACGCGATTGGTCAAGCAAGCGTTGCTGGTCTTGACGGTGTTTACGGCGGTGATCTCTCTGGAATCGAACTTTACCGAGCATGTGGGAGAATACTTTGCCTTGGTGCTCTTGGCCACCGTCGGCATGATGTTCATGATCAGTTCCGAGGACATCCTCATGATTTTCGTTTCTCTCGAACTGACCAGCTTGTCGCTTTACATCCTGGCCGCGTTCGCCAAGCAGAGCCTGAACTCTGCCGAGGCCGCTCTGAAATACTTCCTGTTCGGGAGCATGGCGGCGGCCTTTACTCTATTCGGGCTGAGTTTGCTCTACGGTTTGTCCGGCGCGACGAACCTCAGCCAGATCGCTGCCGCCTTGAAAGGACAGGCGCTCGATCCTTTATTGGTCGCGGCCCTCGTCATGACCGTGATCGGCTTTGGCTTCAAAGTGGCGGCGGTGCCGTTTCACCTTTGGGCACCGGATGCGTATCAAGGGGCGCCCACGCCGTCGGCCGCTTTTATTGCTTCCGGTTCCAAACTGGCCAGCTTTTTCCTGTTTGCCAAGGTCATGATGCTCGGGTTTGCCGGCGCGGAGGGGAGCGGCTCCTGGGGAAGTTTGGTCCCCGGCTGGGTTCCGGTGCTGGCCGTCCTGGCAGCGTTTTCCATGGTGCTTGGCAACCTGACGGCGATCGTGCAGAGCAATGTCAAACGGCTGCTGGCCTATTCTGCGGTGGCGCATGCCGGGTACGCGCTCTTGGGAGTCCTGGCCGGCAATCAGCAGGGCATTTCGTCGTTGCTTTATTACGTCGTGACGTATGCGCTGACGACCCTGGGGGCCTTTGGGGTCGTGGCCGTGGTGGAAAATGCGACCGGCGACGCCCGGTTGACCGATTTTGCTGGACTGGGCCGCCGCGCGCCTCTGGTCTCATTTTGCATGATGATTTTTATGCTATCACTGGCTGGCATTCCGCCCTTGGCGGGTTTCTTCGGGAAGTTCTACCTGTTTGCGACGGCGGTCGGGTCCACCGCCCAGAGCCTGGGCCTTGTTTGGTTGATCACGCTGGCCATCGCCATGAGCGCGGTGTCGCTCTACTATTACCTGCAAGTCCTGAAGCAGATTTATGTCGTCGAGGCGCCGGTTGATGCCCAGATGATTCGCGCGCCGCTCCCCAGCAAGATCGCTTTAAGTTTGCTGGCGCTGGCGGTGGTGGTCCTCGGTTGCGCGCCCAACCTGCTCGTGGGAAAACTGGTGGCGGCAATTAAGATAGCCGGATTGTAACTCGAGACTTTTGCCCACGTGACGGGAAGCGGAATTCTATATTCTGATTACGCCAAGCTTTGCTACGGCCGGATGTTGTGGAAATACCCGGACATGCGCGCGCGATTGCTTCGGCATTGGACCAGCCCCGATCATCCGCACGCGGAGCGCTTTAACAAGTGGCGAACGGAGGTCGAAAAACTGCTGGAAAGCCCGAAAGGCAGCGATGCGCAACTCGACGAGGAATTGCGCCTGCGCGGCTTAAGCCTGCGCGTGGTCATTCGTGAAATCCCTTCTGTTTTCGGCGATACGTTTTGAAATCACAGATTAATCTCTGCGTCATGCTATCCGGAATCAGGCGCGCATGGCCTCTGCCTCTTCTTCCATTCCTGCTCGCCTCACAGGCTTTGCCGGCTGCGGTTGCTCACCAAGTGCCGGACGGGTTTGAGCTGGTAAAAGTGGCAGGCAGTCCCGAAGTGGTTTTCCCCATGTTCGCCGCCTTCGATGAACGCGGCCGGCTGTTCGTGACGGAATCATCCGGGCTGGATTTGTACGCGGAACTGAGCGCTCAAACTCGCAAATGCCGCGTGCGGCTGCTCGAAGACCGCGATGGCGACGGCCGATTTGAATCAGCCAAGGTATTTGCCGAGCAGCTTGTTTTTCCCATGGGCATCGTCTGCCGGGAGGAGAAAGTCTATGTGCCGGACCCGCCCGACCTCGTCGTTTACCAGGACACCAATCATGATGGCCAGGCAGATACCCGCCAGGTCATCCTGAGCGGATTCGGGCACAAGGACAACGGGAGTCTGCATGGGTTGACCTTCGGCCCCGACGGATGGCTTTACCTGACGATGGGGAATCCAGATGGCTATCGGCTTCGACGCGGCGACGGCACGATCCTGCAAGGCCAAAGCGGGGCTTTGCTTCGTTGCCGGCCAGACGGCTCATCTCCGGAAGTGCTTTGACGCGGCTTTGAAAACCTGGTGGAAGTCGTGTTCACCCTGCGCGGCGAAATGATCGGCACCGACAATTGGTTCCAGCGACCGAGCGGCGGCCTGCGGGACGCCCTGGTTCACCTCGTCGAAGGAGGCCTTTATCCTTTGCACAATGACCTGCCCTCAAGCACGCCCCAACCCATTACCGGAGAACTGCTGCCGCCCATTTCCTTGTATCCCGCCGTGGCTCTCAGCGGCTTGACGCTCTATCGTGGTCAGGCTTTTCCGCCGGAGATGCGCGACAACCTATTCTCGGCCCAGCATAACGCGCGCAAGGTGGGCCGCCATGTCATCCTGCCGCTGGGCGCAACATTTCGGACGGAAGAGGCGGATTTTGTCGGCAGCGATGATCCGGATTTTCATCCCTCAGACGTTCTGGAAGATGCGGATGGAAGCCTGCTCATCGTCGATACCGGCGGCTGGTACGTGCAACATTGCCCAACGGGGAAAATTCGTCCTTCGCAGGCTCCCGGCGGCATTTACCGCGTTCGATTCAAAGCTGCGCCCCGCGTTCCTGATCCGTGGGGATTGCAGCTCAATTGGACGAACGTGGCCGCAAAACAGGTCACACCACGGATCGAGGACACACGGCCCGCTGTGCGCGACCGCGCTCAGCGCTGGCTGGCTTCGCGCTTAGAAGCGGCCTCAGATTCCATGGGTGCCTTCTTGGCCGGCTCTACGAATGTGATGGCCAGGCAACATGCCTTGTGGGCCCTTTCAGCCAGCGCCAATCCTGCCGCGCTCCCGCTCTTGCGCGCCGCTTTGGCCGATGCCGAGCCTGAGATGGCGATTGCTGCGGCGCGGGCGCTGGCCTTGCGCGCCGATGTCAAGGCGGCGCCGGAATTGTGCCGGCTCTTGTCAAACGAGTCTGCCGCTGTTCGCCTCGCGGCCGCTCAAGCCCTGGCCCATTGCGGCGACGCCCGCTCCCTGCCCGCGCTCTGGAAGGCCCTCGCCAAAGACGATCTGGATCGGTTTCTGGAGCATGCACTTATTCACGCCATGCACCGAATTGCGGATAAAGCCGCCTTGGAAAGCGCACTGCAAGAACGGCATCCGCGAGTCCAAAAAGCGGCGTTGGTGTTGCTTGACCAACCGCCGCGCAGCAGCCTTGCGCATCAGGAAGTCCTGGCGCGTGTTTCGGCCGCTGATGCCGGCTTGCGCCAGACGGCCTTGCACATTTTGCAGCAGCATCCCGAATGGGCCGGGCAGGCCCTGGCCTTTATGCAATCGCAGATTCAAAAGCCGAGCTTGCTCGAAGAGGAGAAAGCCGGTCTGCGCAGCCTCATGCTTGCCTTTCAGGCGCAGACCACGGTGCAACAGTTGATCGGCGAAGCATTGTCAGACCGCCCACGGGATATTTCCTTGGAACGTTGCGGGTTCCTGCTGGAAGTGATGGCGGAAAGTAGTCTGAGACTGATACCTGATCCCTGGATTTCAGGCTTGGCGCATTCCTTGGCAGACGTTGATCTGCCCGTGCGAACCCAAGCGGCGCGTACCTCCGGCGTGCTGCAAATCGCCGCCCTGGATGATCAACTGATGCGGCTGGCTGATGACCAGCGCGCGTCGCCGGAGTTGCGGCTGGAATCGTTGCGCGCCGTGGTTACCCGGCATCCCAAGGTTTCACCGGCTTCGTTCGCCTTGCTTCTGGCGCAAGTCAGCGCGAGCGCCAGCCCGTTGCATCGCCTGACGGCGGCGGAAATTCTTGGGCGCGTGCAGATGAGCGCCGCCGAGATCAACCCTTTGCTGGCCGCAGTTCGAGAAGACGCTGTCGTTTCGCCGCGCCTTCTCTTGCCGGCGTTGCTGAAATTCAATGGAGAGGCCTTTGTTCCCATTTTCGATTACCTGGCGGCAGCCATCCACCGTGGCTGGCGGCCTTCCGAGCAGGAGTTGCAGGACATCGTGTCTCGCCTGCCCGACGCCATGCAAGACAGAGGCCGCTCGTTGATTCAATTTGTGAATGAGAGCAGGGCAGGGGAGGGCAGCCGCCTGGCCATGTTCGAGCCGCTTCTGTCGGGTGGCAATGAAGAACGCGGCCGCGCCGTTTTTTTCGGGACCAAGGCGCCTTGCGCCACGTGTCATCGGATCGGTGCGCAAGGCGGTCTGACCGGGCCGGACCTGACAAAAATCGGCGCCGTGCGGTCAGGGCGCGACCTAATCGAGTCGATTGTTTTTCCGAGTTCGACCTTTGCTCAGGGCTATGAAACGCACTCCGTGGTTTTGAATGAGGGTGATGACACCGATGGCATTATCGTCCGGCAATCGGCCGAAACGCTGGTGCTGCGCGATTCGGCCGGGGCGGAGAAATTGTTTCGCAAGGACGAGATCAAAGAACTGAAGCGCAAGGCCGTTTCCATCATGCCCGAAGGATTGGAGAACGCGCTGTCAGCGGATGAATTCCGCGACCTGCTGGCCTTTCTGCTGAGCCTGAAATAAGCGCCGGGAATTATTGCTGGCGGCGTCGCTGCTGGCCTTGTGCCTGCGCCTTCTTCCACTTCTCAAGCTGTTCCGCGGTCAGGATCGGTTTCACTTTGGCGGTGATCGCTTCCCGCAACTCCAAGGTTTTGGCCCTCTTTTGCTCGCGAGACAAAGCGGCGTCTTGGCGCACGGCTTGCAGTTTCTCCTTTTCCTCCTTGAAGATCGGCTTGAGCTTTTCCTTTTGCTCAGCCGTCAGTTGCAGTTCTTCGGCGATTTGTTTGACCCGGTCGCGAGGCGCGGCCTGCTTTTCTCCCGCCGCGACTTTGGATTTCGCGCTGGCTTTGGCTGCTTTCCTTTCGGCTTTCTTATCCTGCGCTTGCGTCATGGGTGCGAAAGCAATCAAAGTTCCCAGCGCCATCATGGCCATCCAGGCCAAGTGAATTCTCTTCATACGTCTGTCCGGTCTATGTGTTGTTGACGCCGTGGATCGAACCGTCATGGCCCGATCTTCCGGCGTTTGGTTCAAACTGGAAGACGCCACCCCGGACAATTGGTTACACAATTGTCAACTTTTGGACTGATAGCCGCACAACCGCGCCGGCAGAAACAGAATGGCTTTGAGCAGAGCGAGGAGGCCTCCGATGGCCGCAGCCAGCACACGAAAAGGCAGCAAGAAAAGCCAGACCAATGGGAAGAGCACGAGTGCCAGCAGCGCCACCGGCCAGCATAACACCAGCAGGATGCACCAGCATAAAAACAAAATCAAAGATTTCATAGCGAGGAGAGTGGTTGCTTATTGAAGCGGTGCAATGTGTATGGGTGCCTGCCTAAACTCGCATTGGAGCCAGGCGGAGAGCAACTCCTGCTGATGCTGGGCCGCCCATTCCAGCACCATCTGCCGCACTCGCGCCGGAGCATCCCCGTCAATTATTCTCAGCGGCCAAATGCCCACCACCAATTCTGAATCCTGATAGAAGGCATGAAAGCGCGCCTCCAAAGCCCGCGCAAACAGCATCCGAATCACTATTCCGTAAAATTTTGAAAGGACCGGCATATCCGCAGTCTCTTGTGGTCTTACAGTGGGCCGTTCCAACGGTTGCCACCGATAGGACTTTTCATTCTCAACTTCCGTCACGTCCTGAAAACACGGCACGGTCTGAAATTGTTTCAAGAATATCGGTCCCGCCAACGCGAAACCTTGTCGCCGCAGCATGAGGCGGCACTCCGCTGCCGAGAAGCCTTATCCGGCAGCCGAGAAACGCTGTCGTCCAATCGAGAATCTTTGTCCCACCACCTTGAAACGCTATCGCGGAACGTTGAAACTCTATCTGGCAACCTTGAGACGCTGTCCGCCTGCCTTGAAATGCTATCGCGCTGCCTTGGAACCTTATCGTCCTGCCTAGATGACCTATTTTCAACGACTTGTGAAGAATCACACTTCGGAGCGCGGCTGTCCGCTGCCGCAGCAGTTTCGATGGCGATTCGGACCTCTGGCCTCTGACCTCTGGCCTCCTCCGCCCGTGTTCAGCCAAACCCCTGTCAAGCCATTTTCAACTTTTTCCTTGGCAACCTGCTCCCCATCCAGTAGAAAAGCCGCAGGAAACACCAAGAAATTAAGCCAGAACCAACACCAAACCCACCCGCTCCAACTCCGCCACAGGCCCCGGAAAAGAAAACGGCCCGCGAACGCTCCGAAATCAACCAGGCCTGGCTGGACGAAATCTCCGCCACCGAGAAACTCGCAGTCGTCGCCGCCAAGACCGAGTACACGACCGCCCTGACCAAGCGCAAGATTGACGAGGCCTTCCTCACTAAACTCAATGCCGACCTCAAGAAATCCCGCCTGCTGGCCGGCCAGGCCACCGGCAAGACGACCGGCAAGAAAGTCATCACTCAGGAAGAGCAGGCCCGGCGCGACGCCCTGCTCACCCAAATCCAGAATGTCCAATCCGCCGCCAAACAGAAATACTTCGCGAAAAACAAGGCGGCCCTCGACGACTATTACTACGGGCAGAACGTGAAAGGCATGAGCCGATCCGCCCTCGAAGACTGCGGCACGAACATGCTCGCCAGGGCTACTGACGCCGGCTTGCCGGGCATCGAAGCGGCGGAATTGAAGGCCCTCGAAGACGCCCTCAAAGCCTACCAAGGCGTCGAGACCGAGCAGAGCGGCGAACAATCCGGCGCCACCACGACGCGCAAGGCCCTGGAAAAACTGGTCAAAGACATCGCCGACCAGCGCCGCCAGATCCAATTCGCCGCCGACGGCCTCTGGCCCGCCGGCAAGAAGGAAAACGCGGGGATTCGCGCTGAATTCAAGCTTTCGCCGGACAAGGCATTCAAAGGCTGACATGCACTCTGCATTCCACGTTCCGCATTCCAAATTCCGCGTTGAGACGGTTTGGCCTGCCAGCGGACAAAGCCTTCAAGGGTTAATGTGAATTCGTCATTCGACATTCGCACTTCGGACTTCCCATGACCGCCACCGCTACAGAACCGGTCTGGGCCGTGACCCCGGAGAAACTGCGCGAAGCGGTCCGCCGCCTCGTGTGGACGCCGCCCATCCGCGCCAGATCATCCTCTTCGGCTCCCATGCGCGCGGCGACGCCACCCAGGACAGCGACGTGGATCTGCTCCTCGTCCTGGCCGAGGTCAAAGACCGCGTGGCCGAGATGGTGCGCCTCACCCGCGTATTGCGCGGCCTGATCCTGCCGGCCGAATTACTGGTGGTCAGCCAGGCCATGTTTGACGAATGGTCCCAAATGCCCGGCACTGTCTCTTACGACGCCCGGCGTGAAGGCCGCAGCCTCTATGACGCCGCTTGACCACGCCCAAATGCCCCTGCGCAAAGACGCGCAAGATGAGGTACTGCTGGACGCCCATCTGGAGGACGAAACCATGAGGACGAAAACCTTCAGCTTCCATTCCCAGCAAACCATCGCCACTGCCGGTCTGAAATCATGGATTTGTCATTTCAAATCAAGCGCAGCGTGGCGTACGCGCCTTTGTCGAACAACACCTCAAATCTGCAACCTAATGATTGAGCCACAAAAGAGCACAAAGACCACAAAAACAGAGGCTCAGGCAGCGAGAGGCTGAATTCATTTCCGTTCGACTCCGCCTCTGGCAACGCCGTCATCCCTCTTTGCGTTTCTTTGAGTTCTTTGTGGCCAATTCCGGTTTTCGGGTTCAACCCACCTTTGCCTGCAATCCAAGGTGATTCGCGAGCTGGGATGGCTGAAGGAGCCAATCCCCGTGAAGAACGTTCAACCGTCAACCTTCAACCGCCAACTCTCAACCCTCAACCGCTGGCCCGGCCCGGCAGCTTCGATGTCGTGGAAGTGGACGACACCGTGCCCAACTTGCTCGGCCAGGTCCCTCTCGAAGTCCTGGACTTTGTGGTGGCTTCCAGGGGCAGCGAGAAATCCAAAAACACTCGCGTGTAATCCGATCTTCCCTGAACAACCCTCAACCCTCAACTTCCAACCCTCAACGCTCCGTTCCATCCCCAACCCCGAACATGGCGGCGTTCAGATGACGGAGGAAATGAATTTGAAATCTGCAATCGCCAATCTGACATCAAGCGAAGCGTGGTGCGCCAGCGCCAGCGCCAGCCGCCATCCCTGCCGCCTGTCGGTGGAGTTCAAGGAAGGCGAACATGTCTGCGAGCCGAAGGCGGCGGTACACTTCCCCATTCCGTTTCTAGTTGGCAGGCCACTCTGGAAACTGGAAGCTAGTGTAGTGTCTCTTAAATAACTTTACGTAACATCCGCCTTCTTTTTTCCTC
>CAYIIH010000078.1:0-25745 GCA_964363225.1 uncultured Verrucomicrobiota bacterium
CTTCATTCTCGAGGACGAGGACGACGACGAGAACGAGGACGAACAGACGGTCTGGAGTTTCCGTAATCGCTCTTAGCCAGGGCCAGGGCTGAAAGCAGCCGGCTAACGGAGGTGCTGCCTCAAGCTGCGCGCCAGGATTTTGGCGTAGAGTTGCGCGCCGGCCTCGTTGAGATGCGTGGTGCTGGCAAAAAAGCGGTCAGGCAAAGTGGGGGGCAGATCAGCGAGCACTCCGTCGGCTTGCAGGCATTGGCTCCAGTCCGCCAGCATTGTGAGGTGGCGAACCGGGTAATCGGCGGTGACAAAGGATTGGGGGCTGGGCGTAATGCCGACAATCAATTGGGCGCCCGGCGGGAGAGCGGATCGGAAGGCGCTTCCGGCGGTTTCCATTTTGGCGGAAAGCCGGTACTCGGTGTTGCCTTGTCCGGGCTGCGGCACGAATTGATGCGGATCGATGGCGCTGCCTTGCTGCGCGGTCAGGAAGCGGTGGAGATCGGTGGTAAAGCCGTAATACCGGCCATAACTCTTCGCGAGCGGAACGGGCAGAACGCGGCTCAAAAGCCTTCCTTTAAGAATATCGAACCCCAGGAGACATGAGAGCCGTCCGGACACCGTGTTAGGGTCGCAGGCATCGGCGCCGTCATAAAACTTTTGCAGCCAAGCGAGGTATTGCGGGACGGGTTCAATCCCACGGAGCATTTCGGGATGCAATAAGAGGACCACCACGCGCAGGCGGTCCGGATTGGCTGCGACATAATTCCGGAGCAGGCCGGCGCAGGCCGGCAAATCCACGTAACTGAGCGTGGCCAGGTTAAGAACCCGGTGGTCGGGCGGCAGCCAGCCTTCCAAATCTTTCGCCGAAAAATCCATCAGGCAGGATGAGTCGCCGAGGAACACCACATCTGCGCCGTGCCGGAGGCGGCTGGCTTCGGCTTGGTGAATGAGAATGGTGCGGTCGATGTCGAGGATCGGGCGGGGGGCCGGCAGGAGACGCCAAGCTGCCCCCAGGTGCATGACCGCGGCCAAGAGAACTGGCAAAACCAAAGGCCAGCCCAGGAGAGTGCCCAAGTCTGAGCCTTTGAAATCGTAAGTGTGGCTTTTCATGAGACTGAGTCAGAACTGAAAATAGATGAAGGGCGTGGAATCCTTTTCCCAAAAGAGCGCGATGGCCAGCAGGAGAAGCCCTTGCAGCAGAGCTAACTTCCAGCGCGCCAGGGCCAGCGGCGCCAGCAAGTGCTTTGCTTTTGCCTGCCACAGTTCCATGCCAACCAGGGGCAGGGTGAAGACGATGAGGTTGATGAGATAGCTCTTTAGCCAGGCTGGAGTTGACCAGTTTCCCAAAGCGCCGGTCAAAAGACAGATTTGCTCGAAAGAGCCGGCTCGAAAGAGCAGCCAGCCGTAAAGCACGAACAACAGGGTGATGGGCCAGGCAATGATGGCCGGGAGGCCGGGCCGGGAACCGCGCCACTCGCGCCAGAACCGGCAGACTATCAGGCCGCCACCATGCCATAGCCCCCATAAGACGAAATTCCACGCTGCGCCGTGCCAAAGCCCGCCCAGCAACATCGTGATGAGAAGATTGAAATAAGTTCGCCCCGAGCCTTGGCGGTTGCCTCCCAAACTGATGTAGAGATAATCCCGCAGCCAAGTGGAAAGGCTGATGTGCCAGCGTTGCCAGAACTCCCTCAGACTGGTCGCGACGTAAGGAAGATTGAAATTGAACAGGATGTCGAAACCCAGCGTCCGGGCGGTGCCGCGAGCGATGTCGGAGTAACCTGAAAAATCACAGTAGATTTGAAAGGCGAAAGCCACCGTGCCAAGAACGACCATCGGGCCGGAACCGGCAGGATTCTGATAGACCAACTCGACCAAGGGAGCGAGGTTGTCGGCCAGGACCACTTTCTTGAACAGACCCCAGAGAATCAGCCAAAGTCCTTCCTCGAGCATCGGGCGGGTGATCGTCAGCGTACGGTCAAACTGAGGCAAGAGGTGGGCGGCTCTTTCAATCGGCCCGGCGACCAATTGCGGGAAAAATGAAACGTAAGCCAGGAAATTGACAAGCTGGCGCGAGGCGCTGATCTGGCGGCGGTAGACATCGATGATGTAGCTCATCGATTGGAACGTGTAGAAGGAAATGCCCACCGGCAGGATCAGGTTCAAGGTCCGCGCGTGGAACGGAATGTCAAGACGGGTCAACGACGCCGCCATAGACTCGACAAAGAAGTCGTAGTATTTAAAGAATCCAAGCAATGACAAATTGGCGGCGACGCTCAGGCAGAGGAGCGCTTTCCGTTTCCTGCTCAGATCGGCGCGCTCCAGGCCGATTCCGACGAAAAAATCGAGCAAGCTGGTGAGAATTAGGAGGGAGAGCAGCCGATAATCCCACCAGCCATAAAAGAAATAACTCGCGGCCACGATCAGGGCATTCCGCGCCCGCAGATCGTTCCGGCAGAGATAAAACAAGAGCAGGAACGCGCCGAAGAATTTCAGGAAGGTATCGGAATTAAAGAGCATAGCCGTCCCGCTCAGTTGCCATGCCTCTGCATTGCGGTGCCGCCAGGCCAGCCCTGCAGGCGCTCCCGTTCAAGTGATGGAGACCGAATGATGGCATTTAAGAGCGTGTACGGAAAATCGATTGGGGGTATCGTCCTCGTCGTCGTTCTCGTCCTCGATGCGGCCTTCATTTTCGAGGACGAGGAGGACGACGAGAACGAGGACGAACAGACGGTCTGGAATTTCCGGACACGCTTTACGGCTGGAGACAGTATTTGACCCATGTTCAAGTTCGAGTACTCTAATCCAGGCATAAAGAATGAATCCAGGCTCTTTAATCAAGCACAGACCGCACCCGAATCAAAAGGGCTTCCGCTACGCGTTCACCCTGATCGAACTGTTGGTCGTGATTGCGATTATTGCCATTTTGGCGAGCTTGCTGGTGCCTGCCATCAGCCGAGCCAAGGCCCGGGCGCAGGCCGGTCAATGTCTCAATAATTTGAAGCAGCTCGGCATCGCGACCCTCATTTACGCGCAGGACCACAACGGATTGATTCAGATCGACGCGCCGTTTGAGCCGGGCAAAACCTGGGGCAGTATCTTGAGCTCAAACCAGAATTTGAAGGCGCTGGATGTGTTTGTCTGCCCAACCTACGAACCGAAACGGTTCACCAACTGGTTTCGCACCTATGGCGTCCGGCAGGACCCTCTCCCCGAATACCTGATCGGAGATTTTGATGAAGTTTTGAAATCGGACCGAATCCGTAATCCCACGGAATACCTGCATCTGACCGACACCACCAGCCGGGGCAAACAAGGATACGGCAGCCAGCAATACTACTATTTCCGGGTGGACAAACTGGAAGTCCATGCCCGGCACGATCAGCGGTCCAACGGGCTTTTCATCGATGGCCATGTCGAGAGTTGTGTTCGCTCCCGGCTGGAGCGGTTGGGCATAAGCGCGCTCTTCGGCAAAGACACGGTGCCCGGCTACTTCTGAACGGACGCGCTATGCCCCGTGCGTTCAAGCTGAGTCTCCTGCTGCTGGCGGTCGCCGCTCTGCTGGGCTTCATTGGGATTCGATCCAATTTTTTCAGGCTGGGACCGCGCGGGATGGCGCTGACAGAACGCGAACTGGCCACCGAGGTCTTGGGACAATACTTGGCGCAGCATTATCCGGGCAGGAAAGTGCTGGTCCTATCCAACCCGTTTACGCAACGGAAAGGCCAGCGAAAGGAGATTTACCAGTTTGAAGAAGCGGGCCTTCGTGGCTTGCGCCGGGGCCTTGGCCAACGGCTGGTCGTGGAAGCGGTTGTCTTTCCTGAACTGCGCCCTGAAGTTTATCAAAATCCTGGCTCCTCCTACATTGATCCCAAGACGACCACGCCGTTAAGTTATTTGATGGCTGAGGGCGCTTTGGATGCCGTCTGGCGCCAGCATCTCGGCGCCGAGTTGTTCGTCAGTTTGATTGGGTTGCCGCTGAATGTGAAACAGACCGAGGCCTGGCGGAACGCCCGCGGTCCGAAATTTGCCCTGCTGTTGCCGGATTTGCGCATGGTCGGCGATCAGAAAACCGTCCGCGATGCTCTCGAGGCCCGCAAGATCGCCGCCATCATTTTGAAGCGGCCCAATGCTCCTGCCGAAGACGTCCCTCTGGGCAAGGATTTGCAGAAAGAATTTGCGGAACGCTATTTTCTGGTGGTCCCGGAAACCGCGGAACCGTTGCTCAACCAGTACCCGCGATTGTTCTAGCCGCTAAGCCGTCGATGCAGTAAGGGTCGCCGGAAAGAAAACCGCAGAGACGCGATGAGCGCAGCGCGTCTCTGCGGTTTAATTGGCCGCACTCGAATTGCACAGTCACGGCTGCGGTTTCACCAGCTTGACCCTGAAGAAAGCGGCCTGGCCCGTCAGGTTCGTCAAGGTCAATTCTCTTTCCGTGAGGACGGGCGACACTTGGGCGAAAGCCTGTGGGTCCAGAGAATCGGCTTTTTCCACAACGTAACCGTGCGCCCATTGCGTTGTTCCCGGGGAAGAATCATCCCGAACATAAAGCTGCGCCGCCGGTCCATCCCAGCGGAGCGTGAGATTGCCGTGACTGTAGGCAACGCTTTGGATTTTGGGCAACGGATGATAGCCGATCACCCCCCGCACCGGCATGGTTGCCTCCCAAGCGTTTGGCGACCAAAGGTGGAACATGTTGTTGCCACTGCCCCAACTGGTCCGGTAACGCACATACTGAGCTCCGCTGTCCGATATGTAATATCCGTAAGCCAGCATGCCATGGATACGGGGATTGGCCCTGGGCATGCCTGCCAGCGGGCGGAAGTATTCGCCGAAGTCCTGCAAGAAGAGCAAAACCGGATAACCGGTATCGATTTCCGCCTTCAAGTCATCGAAGCTGAACCCCTTTCCGATGGGCACGATCGGATTGAAATCCGTCAACTGGGTGAACACGTCGCAATCGTCACCGCGATACTTGGTCCAAGCTCGCAGGCCGGATTGAAGGTCAACGGCGGGCAGGCCCGCTTCCGGACCGGGCACGTAATTGACCCTCTTGTCGCCGCTCGCGTCCCAATAGACAAAGGAATAGGCATCGATGTTGCCATCACATTCGCCGTTCATATTGACCCATTTCTTCTGGCTCAGGCCGGTAAAGTCGCCGATGCAGTCCGGTTTGTGCTCGGGCCGGCCCAAAGCCCGGTACGGGTCCTCGGCGGTGCTTTCGTAACTGAAGGTGCCGTCGTTGCTATAATTGGACCAGTAATCGTCGATGTGCCCCGGCTGATTCGGCGGGCGCCCATCAAACCCCGCTTTGGAAGCCCAGAGCGAGCGGATGCCCACGTGCGCGCCGAAGTCATCCAGCGGCGCCAGGCCTCCAGCCGTTGGTCCCGTGTAAAAGTCCGGAAAGCCATGGCGATCCCAATAGCCCATCAGGTTCCCGCAAGCCGTCCCAAAACAACCCGCATACCAGGTGTAATCAGGAACCTCGGTCAAATAAACCTCGGTCGTAGCCCATCCGCGATCGGCGCCCAAGCAGAGCCAGGCCATAAAAGTCAATCCACAAAGGATTCCTCGGGCCCGCGGCCGTCGGCTGACCCTGAGTTCATTCTCATTTTTCACCAACCATCTCATAATTCAGCTTTCTCGTGTCCTGCGCCATGGCAAATTGCCTTCCGCAGTTTGGTCTTTGTTTCATTCCGGCACGGCCTTTGTCATCCTGTCCCCAGGAGTCAGCAGGACTGTGGCACATTCTGCGGCGTTTGTCCAAACTGCTCTTTGCCGGGGCACACCCCGGATATTGGTTCGACAAACTCTCGGAAAAGGTTTTTTAATAGCGTGTCATGAATTACCGACTTTTCATCCTGCTCGTTGCCTGCCAAGTTGCGGCCTTGAGTTGCCGCGGCGCTGGACTCCGCATCGGCCTCATTGGCCTGGACACCTCGCACGTCATCGCTTTCACGCAATTGTTGAACGATTCGAAAAACAAGGACTATGTTCCCGGCGGACGAGTTGTCGCCGGCTTCAGAGGCGGCAGCCCGGATATCGAGTCCAGCATCAGCCGCGTGGATGGCTACACCAAACAGTTGCAAGACCAATTCGGAGTGAAGATTGTCGAGACCATCGAAGCGCTTTGCCAGCAGGTGGACGCCGTCATGATCGAGAGCGTCGATGGCCGCCCCCATCTGGAGCAGGCGCGGCCGGTGTTCAAGGCCGGCAAGCCGATGTTTATTGACAAGCCGGTCGCCGGGTCATTGCGCGATGCCATCGAGATTTACCGGCTGGCTAAAGAACATCGAGTGCCCGTCTTCAGTTCTTCCTCTTACCGCTATTACGACAGCCTCGTCGAACTCAAGAAAACGGACGTCGGCCAAATCCGCGGCGCCGTCTCCTACGGCCCTTGCTCCCTCGAACCGCACCATCCCGACCTGTTTTGGTATGGGGTTCATGCCACGGAAGCGTTGTTTGCCATCCTGGGCGCCGGTTGCGAATCCGTGGTCCGCACCTCCACTCCGGACACCGATGTGATCACAGGCGTTTGGTCTGGCGACCGCGTCGGCACCGTGCGCGGACTGCGCAATGCCAGCACGCCGCACCAGGTGATCGTGTTCGGCACGAAAGCCGTGGCGGCGCAGAAAGGCAGCGGCAACTACGCGCCCCTGGTGCGGGAGGTCATCAAATTCTTTCAGACAGGACTGGCCCCGGTTTCGCCGGAGGAAACCCTGGATATTTTTGCCTTCATGGAAGCCGCCGACGAAAGCAAACGGCAGGGCGGCTGCCCGGTAAGAATCAAAGATGTTATGCAGAAGAATGAGGCTTCTCGCCCGGGGCCGTGAGAATCAGGCCGGCGAAGCCGTGAATCGGGCCTTCTGTGAATCGGGCCTTCTTGACGAGGCGGGCGCTCTCTTCTACCCTAAGAGCCAGTATGAGCGTGGAAATAACGATTGAATATTGCACCGCTTGAAATTACGAACCGCATGCCGTCGGTCTGACGGAGAAACTGCTCAAGCTCAAACAAGGCATTAGCTCGCTGAAACTGGTTCCTTCGGGCGGCGGCGCCTTCGAGATCAGCCTTAATGGACAAAAGATTTATTCGAAGTTGCAGACGGGGCAATTCCCCGAGCCGGACGCGATCCTCAAGGCGATCAAAGCCAAGCTTTGAATCTGCTGCGGTCAACCCTCCTTCCGGCCGCCTTCAGACGTTTTTCCCGGCTCCAACGTCGCTGGCACCAAGCCAGAAGTTAGCCGTTCAACCTTCCATTTCCCGGAGAGTGATGGGTGCCTGGTGGCCCTCGCGGTCTTCAAAACCGTTGTCGGCTCGTTTTACGGGTCGAGGTAAGTTCGATTCCTACCCTCTCCGCCACTTTGTCGATTTCAAATCTCAAATTTCAGATTTGAGATTCCTGGAAAGGAGGTGTCGCCCATGTCCCGCGAGCAAATCCTGAAGCTGACTTCGCTCTCGTCTTGCGCCGGTTGAGCCTCCAAACTCAGCCAAAAGGCACTGGCGCAAGTTCTGCGTCAGCTCCCGCAATTCCGCGATCCCAACTTGCTGGTCGGCGCCGCCACGGCCGATGACGCCGGCGTGTACCGCATCGACAAGGATCGGGCCCTGGTTCAAACGGTGGACTTTTTCACGCCCATCGTGGATGACCCTTATGTCTATGGCCAAATCGCTGCCGCCAACTCGCTTTCCGACGTCTATGCCATGGGCGGCCGCCCGCTCACCGCTATGGCGCTGTTGGGCATTCCCACCGATGTCGTTCCACCGCGCATGATCAACGCCATTCTGCGGGGCGGCGCGGCCAAGGTCAAAGAAGCCAAGTGTGTGCTGGCTGGCGGCCATACCATCCGCAATCCAGAGCCGATTTACGGATTCTCGGTCACCGGCCTGGTCTCGCCGCGGCGGATGATCACCAACGCCGCCGCCCGTCCCGGCGACCTTTTGGTGCTCACCAAACCGCTCGGCACCGGGATCATTACCACGGGCATCAAACGCGGCCTGACCTCGACGGCGCTCGCCCAAAAAGCCGTGGCCTGCATGAGCCGGCTCAATACGGTCGGAGCGGATTTGGCCGAGCGCGGCCTTGTCCGCGCCGGCACTGATGTCACGGGCTTCGGTTTGCTGGGGCATCTCGGCTCCCTGTGCCGGGCCAGCCGCGTTGGCGCAGAAATTCAGGCCGGGCAACTGCCGGTCATTGGCCGCGAGGTCTTTGCTTTAATCGCCCAGGACTGCATTCCGGGCGGCAGCAGGGAGAATCTACAAACCGCCAACGAGTTTGTGGATTGGGACAAATCCGTAACCGACGCGCAAAAATATCTGCTGGCGGACGCCCAAACAAGCGGCGGTTTGTTGCTGTGCGTTTCCCCAAGGCGCTGGCCGGAAGTGCTCGCAAGGCTGAAGCGTTCCCGCTCGCTTTGCGCCGTGATCATTGGCGAAATCGTTGCGTCGAAGCCGCGGCGCATTCGCGTTTGGACATGAACTGCGCATTGTTTCCATGCTCAGCAAGTTGGTTCAGCTTTACGACAGCGATCAGGGCTTCCGCGAGGACGCTGTCGAGTACAAGCTCCCTGAGTGATCGAGGACGACGACGAGAACGACGACGACAAGCAGGACGACGATGAAAACAAGAACCATAGGCAAGCTGCGATCCATTCCGGCCGTCGAAAAGGTGCTGCAGGCACTTGGACCGCTGGACGTGCCGCGCCCGGCGGTGGTCGCCGTGGTTCGCCGTGAATTGGCCGCCCTGCGCGCCGCGAAAGAAGTTCCCGAGTTCGATGCCGTCCTCGCCCGCATTCGCGCCGCGCTCGACAACCTGCGCCGCGCCCGCATTCAACCGCTGATTAACGGCACCGGCATTTTGGTCCACACCAATCTCGGACGTTCTCCGCTCGGCTCGGCCGTGGTCGAAACGCTCTGCACCATCGCCGCCAATTATAGCAACCTCGAGTATGACCTGAGCGGCGGCGAACGTGGCGGGCGCGCCGCTTACCTCGAACATAACCTGGCGCTGCTGTGCGGCGCCGAAGCCGCCACCGTGGTCAACAATTGCGCGGCGGCGCTGGTGCTCATCCTGCGCCATTTCACGGCCAAGAAGCCGGAAGTGATCATCTCGCGCGGCGAACTCGTCCAGATCGGCGGCGGGTTCCGCATACCCGAAATCCTGGAGGCGAGCGGCGCCAAACTCCGCGAGATCGGCGCCACCAACAAGACTTCCCTGGCCGACTACGCCAAAGCCATCAATGCCAGCACGGCCCTGATTTTGAAAGTCCACCGGAGCAATTTTTTCATGGGCGGCTTCGTCGATTCGCCCGCGACCGAAGAGATCGCCGCCCTGGCTCGAAAGAAGCGCGTGCCCTTTGTCGAAGACCTCGGCAGCGGCGCCGTCATCGCCACCGAAAAGGTGGCGGGCCTGGAGCATGAACCGACCCCGGCGGAGGTGTTGAAACGTGGCGTCGATCTGGTGTGCTGCAGCGGCGACAAGCTCCTGGGCGGGCCGCAAGCCGGTGTGATCGCCGGAAAAGCCCGGCTGGTCTCAGCCCTGAAAAAGGAGCCGTTTTTTCGCGCCCTGCGCTGCGACAAGCTGATTCTCTCGGCCCTGCAAACCACGGTGGACACTTATCTGGATGGTTGTAGCGCTGGCTCCCCTGAGCCAACCAGCGCCGCCTTCCAACCTCGCTCGGCTGAGGACAGCCGACTCTACAAAGCCATGGATGGCGCGGTTCCGGTGCTGTCGATGCTCCGCGTGTCAACCGCCGAACTGCGGGCGCGCGCCGGGAAGATCATCGCTGCCTTGGACGGCCTGCCACTCAAGGCGGAAATCGGCGAAGGCGAGGCGCAAATTGGCGGCGGAACCTTGCCCCGCTCCATCATTCCTTCCGTCACTGTTGACCTCTGGCCACGCGAACTTGCCCTGCCGGAATTCGCCGCGCGCCTGCGCACTGGCACTCCGCCCGTCATCGGCTATATTTCCGGAAACCGTTTCAAACTCGATCTGCGCACGATTTTTACGCGCCAAGATGAAGATGTCGTTCGCGACATTCGCGCACTGTTTTGTTAATTACATTGGATTTTCCGCGGATTTTCCGCCGCTTGCTTTGCAGCCGGCATCGTGTTACAGAATCACCGTGCGAACCAAGTTACTCAAATTGGGTCTTCTGTGCGGCTGCTTGTGTCTGGCCGATGGCAGTCAAGGCATCGACTTTTCGAAGGCAAGACCTGGGATCGCCAAGCAGCCTTCCCTTGTCGCCTCGCAACCGCTCTACGGCGCGTTTCTCTTTGGGACAAACGGCGGAAGATTCGTCTGGGCGATCCTGGACAAGAGCAAGAAGGCGTCTCTCGATTACGATGTTCTTTATCTGGACCTCAACGCGGATGGTGATCTGACCCAGCCGGACGAGCGGTTTGTGACTCAGCCGGTCGCACCCAAAAAAGGAGAACCTCCGCGCTGCGTCTTTGAGATCGGTCGCCTCAAAGACCCAGGAACGGGGCGCGCACACACGGACTTCCGGATTACTTGGACAACGAATCGGGTGTCGTATCGGATGAAATGGCAGGGAGACAAGATGATGATGGGCGGCTATGCTTCGGATCCCGACAGTTACGGAAATTTTTCGTCTTCGTCACAGACCGCGCCGATTTTCGTGCCGGACTACGACCGGCCACTTCAATTTCAGCACTGGATGAGCGGCTCGCTGAAACCAGGCGTGGATAACGATTTCAAGGTGTTCCTTGGCAACCAGGGCAATGGCCTCGGAACGTTTTCCGCAGTCGATGACAAATTTCTACCGCCCGACGATTACGTAATTGCTACGCTCGTTTACAAGAACAAATCCGGTGCGCAACACGAGTCTCGGTTTGAACTCAAGCGCCGGTGCTGAGGCGTGCTTTATCACGGCCCGGTCCGGGTCGAAAAAGATGCCGAAGTCGGTCGCGCCGTGGTTCGCTGCGAATTGCCCCGCACCTCCAAGTTCCGCTCGCTGCCCACGGACATTCCGGTGGAAATCAAGTAACACGGCTGCGTCTGCGCTTCAAAATAAGCAGATCGTAGAGCCATGGATGGGAGAGAATTTCCAGTGCTCGATGTAATCCCATTGGATTTTGTGAACTCTATCTGAGAGTCTCTGATTGATGGCCGAAAAACATTTTATCCTCGCTACCGCCGGCCACGTCGATCATGGCAAGAGCGCGCTGGTCAAAGCGCTCACGGGCATTGATCCGGACCGGTTACCCGAAGAAAAAGCGCGCGGGATCACCATCGATCTGGGATTCGCACACCTTGAAGTGCCGGCACCCCCAACCTTCAACGCTCAACCCTCAACCTTTCGTTTGGGCATCGTGGATGTGCCGGGCCATGAAGACTTCGTGAAAAACATGGTGGCCGGCGTCGGGTCAATCGATCTGGCGCTCTTCGTGGTGGCCGCGGACGACGGCTGGATGCCGCAAACGGAAGAACACCTGCAAATCTTGACGTATCTGGGCGTGACTCGCGCCGTGGTGGCGCTGACGAAAATCGATTTGGCGGAAGCCGACGAAGAGGGCGCAGAAGCAGGCGTTCGTGAAAAGCTTCAAGGCTCGCCCTTCGCCGGCGCGCCGATCGTAAGAACATCGGTTATCAGGGGGCGCGGTTGCGGTGAGTTGGTTTCTAAAATCGCCCAGGTTTTGGCTGACGCACCGCCGCCTCAGGACCTGGGCAAACCGCGGCTGCCGGTGGATCGCGTGTTCACCTTGCGCGGCATTGGCACGGTTGTGACCGGGACTTTGACCGGCGGCGCCTTTCGCCGCGGTCAAGCGGTCGTGATCCAGCCGGAAGGCAAAACGACGCGCCTTCGCGGCCTCCAATCCCATAATCAGGATGTTGAACAAGTCTGGCCGGGCACGCGCACGGCTCTAAGTCTTCCCGACCTCGCCGTCGCCGGCCACGGCCAGGAAGGAATCAAACGAGGCGACATTGTCACGGTCCCTGAACTCGGCAGCCCGACGCGGACCATTGACGTGCTGCTGGAAAAAAGTTCTCGCCTCGCCGGGGCCGAAACCGGGGCGGCCCGGCCGCTCAAGGACAGTGCGCTCGTGCGCTGGCATCATGGCAGCGCCAACTGTGCCGCGCGCGTTCTCTTGGCGGAGGGAGCGCAGCTTGAGCCAGGCCAAAGCGTGCTGGCTCAACTGCGTTTCGAGCAGCCCGTGTTCGCCTTGGCCGGAGACCGGTTTATTTTGCGGGATTGGTCAGAGCAATGGACCTTGGCCGGCGGCCTTGTTCTCGATCCGGAAGGAGATCGGAAAAGATTTCGCAGCCCGGCGCAGCAAACATTTCTAAAGCGCTGTTCGCAATCCATCCACGAGGCGTTGACGTGGGTGGACGCGCAACTGGCTCGGGACGGCGTGGTGCGCCGCCCGGCTTTGCTCGTTAAGTCGCATTTTGGTGCGGCGGAGATCTCCGAAGCGGTGCGCGGGCTGGCCGCCGAGGGCAAAGCCGTGGCCACAGGAGAACTGCTGGCTCATGCCGGCTGGTGGAACCGATTGCGGCAGCAGGCGGCACAGGCGATCGACGCCCGGCACGGGGCGCATCCGGAGCAAGCGGGTTTGTCGTTGAATGATTTGCGCAGCGCTCTCGAGGCCAGCTTGATTCTGCCTGAAGTGTTCGAGGCGCTCCTGACGGACCTTTGCGGCCAAGAATTTCAACAGGTCAACGCAGTCATTCGACGCAGAACGCACCGGCCCGCTTTGCCGCCGCAATTCCAGGCGGCGGGGGCCAAACTCAGAGCGGCGCTGTCCGCCAAACTGTTCGAACCACCTTCACGGAAGGACCTGGCGCCCGACGCGGTCTCGCAAAAGGCGCTGCGCTTCCTGCTGGAGACGGGCGAAGCGGTGGAAATCAGCGATGAGGTTGTGCTCATGGCAGAGAGTTTTGCGCGCGCGACCGAGGCGATCAAGAAATTCCTCCTCGACCACGGTTCGGCGACGGTCAGCGAACTCCGCCAGGCGGTGGGGGCGAGCCGCCGCATCGTGGTGCCTTTGCTGGAGAAGCTGGACCGCGAAGGCGTCACGAGGCGGGAAGGGGACCAGCGGGTGCTGCGGGGAAAAGGTTAACGGTTGAACCCAAAAAGCCAGACGGACGACAAGAGGACCCTATTCCGCAAACACATAAGCGCCGTAACCCACCACCTGATCGCGCGAGCCGGCCGTGTCGCCCGAATTGCGCAGGTCAACCGTGCGAGCGCGCAGACCAAGCTGCCGCGCCCGATGCAGCAAACCGCGGATCGGCCGGCAACCGCAAGCTTGCCCGCTGTCCAACATCTCGAAACGGAGCGCGGCGATGGCGTGTGAGGTCGCCTCATCCAGTTGCCGGGCCGTTTTGTAATCGTGGTAATGGCTCAGGTCAGAGCTGACCACAACGCAGGTTTCGGACCCGCCCCAGAGCGTGTCGAGCACTTGGCTGATCTGGCCGTCGGTGGCGTCGCCGACCAGCAGCGGGACGAGCGTGAACGATTCGAGAATGGTTTGCAGAAAGGGCAGATGCACCTCCAGGCTGTGTTCGCGCCGGTGCGCTTCATCCAGGAAGTGGACTTGCGGCAGGGCGCGGCAACAGGCTGACGCTTCCTTGTCCAAAGGCACCAAACCCAAGGGCGTGGCAAAAGCATCGGCTTGGCTGGCGGCTAAGCCGGCAAAGTCCGAGTAATGGGAAGGCCCCAGCAGAATCACGCGTTTGATCAGAGTTCGCCCGGCCTGGAGGCAGGCGTAGGCCGTGCCCGCCACAGGACCGGAAAAAATGTAACCGGCGTGGGGAGCGATGATGGCTTTGGGCGCCGGACCGGGCGCGACTTCGGCTGCGGCCAGATAACCTTTTACCTCCTCGCGAAGCTGGGCCGGGTCGGCCGGATAAAACCGCCCGGCACAGGCCGGCGGTCGAATCACCTGAGCGGTCGAAGCAGCACTGTTTTTCATGGCCATCGATCAATTCATCCTCACGCTTTTGGGCAACCGCTGAGAGTAGGCGGCCATGCCTGCGCCCGTTGAAACTTCGGCCACGCCGCTGGCCGGCCAAATGCCCGCGAGGCGACATTGACAACGCGGGCACTGGCCTTGGGGCGTAACCTTGTATCCGCGCACCAAATAACCGTAGCGCGCGATCAACGTACCACCGCAAGAGGGGCACCGGGTATTTTCCCAGGAGCCGACACGCCCCGGCAAATTGCCGGCGTAAACGAACTGCAGTCCTTCCTCGGCGCCGATTTCAGCGGCGCGCATCAAGTCGCGGACGGTAGTATTGTTCGGCTCAGTCATTTTGTAGTCCTGGTGGAAGGCGGTGACATGCCAGGGAATATCGCGGCTCACCGAGACCAGAAACCGGGCCATGGCGCGCAATTCGGCCTCAGAATCATTGAAACCCGGCACGAGCAGCGTGACCACTTCCACCCAGAGCCCGCGTTCATGCGCCATACGAATCGTTTCCGTGACATGCGCCAGTGTGCCGCCGAGGGAACGGTAGCGTTGATCGTCAAAGCTTTTCAAGTCCACTTTGTAGGCCACAATCCAGGGCTGCAAAAAGTCCAATGCTTCGGGCGTGGCGTTGCCATTGGAGACAAAGGCGCAGAGCATTCCGGCCTTTTTGGCCTCGGTGAACACCGCTACCGCCCATTCGGCCGTGATCAACGGTTCGTTGTAACTCGACACGACCAGCCGGGCATTATGCTCCCGCGCCCCGGCGACGATCTGGGCGGCGGAAACCGTCATGATGGAAGCCACCGAGGCGGCATCCCGCAACGCCTGGCTGGTCACCCAGTTCTGGCAATAAGAACAATGAAAATCGCACCCCATCATGCCGAACGTCAACGCATCGCTGCCGGGGTGGAGGTGGAAAAAGGGTTTCTTTTCGACCGGGTCGCATTGCAGCCCGGCCACGTAGCCAAATGGCACGCGCAATTGGCCTTCGTGATGGAAGCGGACTTTGCAGATGCCGCGCCGGCCGGCCCCGATCAAGCAGCGATGCCCACAGGCCAGGCACCGAATGCGGCCCCCTTCCTTTTTCCAGAGCGTCCCGACGACCGTGTGGCGGTCCAACACGTCGGCCAACCTTTCGTTGGCCACGCGCGACTTCGCTGAGGGCTGCCCAGCGAGCAAGGATGCGCTGGCGCGCTCGCTCTGGTCATTTGTCTGCGGGCCTGGCATACCAAGTTTGACCTCAGAAAGCGCCAAGCCAAGAACCGGTTTCACAGGAAACACAACCGATGTTCAAAGTTTTCATGGCACGTTTTCTTAGTTAACGTTGCACTAAACCGGCTCTTGTCAAAAGCAGAGGATTTTGCTTTGGCATTTTTCAATCTCGGTGTCATAAAGAAGCGCGAAATTCTTTTATGTCTTTGGCCGATAAAATCCGAGCGGCAGGCGTCGTTGGCGCCGGTGGCGCTGGCTTCCCCACCCATGTCAAGCTGGCCGCCAGGGCCGATACCGTCATCGCCAATGGGGCCGAGTGCGAACCGTTGCTGCACAAGGATGCCGCCGTCATGGAACATCGCGCCGCCGAGGTCGTGGCCGGTGTGCAAATCACCATGGAGGCCGTGGGGGCAAAGGATGGGTTCATCGGCATCAAAGCCAAGAACCGGCACGCGGTGGAAGCGATGGAAAGCGCTTGCCGAGGCACGCCGGTGCGCGTGCATCTCCTGGGCGATTATTATCCGGCGGGTGATGAGTATGATCTCGTGCATGAAGTGACCCGGCGCCTGATACCGCCGGCGGGAATTCCCCTTCAAGTCGGGGTAGTGGTCGCCAATGTGGAGACGCTGATGAATGTGGCCGCCGCTGTGGAAGGCAGGCCGGTCACCCATAAAACGCTCACACTGGCCGGCGCGGTGCGGCAGCCGCTTACCTTGACCGTGCCCATCGGAACGACCTTTCGCGATGCGCTGGAGGCGGCGGGCGGCGTGGGGACCAATGATCCGGTCCTTTGCATTGGCGGCTTGATGATGGGCGAAACCACGGACAATTTGGACACACCGATCACCAAGACAACGACCGGCGTGGTGGTTTTGCCGCGCAGCCATCATATCGTTGAACGCAAACTCAAGCCTGCCCCCGTCCAAGCCGGCATTGGCAAATCGGCCTGCGATCAATGCCGCTATTGCACGGAGTATTGCCCGCGCTACCTGCTCGGTTACGCCGTGGAGCCGCACCAGGTCATGCGCAGTCTGGCGTTTACGGCCACCGGCAAAGAATTCTGGAACCAATGGGCGGCGTTATGTTGCGCGTGCGGGCTATGCACCTTATACGCCTGCCCGGAAGAGCTGTTTCCCAAGGAAGCCTGCGACACCTCCAAAATCGAGATGCGGCATACGGGCCTCAAATGGACCGGGCCAATGACCGTGAAACCGCATCCCATGCGCGAAGGCCGAAGAGTGCCCATCAAAACCTTGATGAAAAAGCTCCACCTTCAATCGTATGACCATCCGGCTCCGTGGCAGGAAGTCGCGCTCCAGCCGCGGCAAGTGATCCTGCCGCTGAAGCAGAGCGCGGGCGTGGCCAACCAGCCGCTGGTGAATGCAGGCGACCGCGTGTCCGCCGGCCAGCCCTTGGGCGCGATACCGGAGGGAGCGTTGGGCGCAATCATCCACGCGCCGTTTGCGGCCACGGTCAGTGCCGTGACCGACGGACGCGTGATCTTAACGAGAACACTATGAACGAGAAATCCATCGGCCTGATCGAATTGTCGAGTATCGCCGCCGGCTTCAAGGCTGCCGACACGATGTTGAAGGCGGGCAACGTGCGCTTGATTTTGGCGCGCTCGATTTGCTCCGGCAAATACATGGTTTTGATTGGCGGCGACACCGCGGCCGTGCAAAGCGCCGTGGCGGCGGGAGCAGAAGCAGCCAACGGCTGCCTCATTGACGAGTTTGTCATCGCCAACGTGCATCCGGATGTCTTTGTGGCGCTGGGGCGGACTCAGCCGGTTGAACCCGACGGCGCTTTGGGTATCCTGGAGTCGTTCAACGTGGCCACGTTGATTCAGGCGGCCGATGTGGCGGCCAAATCGGCTCAGGTAACGCTGCTGGAAATCCGCCTGGCGATGGCGCTGGGCGGCAAAGCCTTTGCCACCCTGACCGGCGACGTGGCCTCAGTGGAAGCCGCCATCGCGGCAGGCCGCCAAGTCATCAGCGAGGCGGGCATGTTGGTCAACGCCGTGGTCATCTCCCGGCCGCATCCGGATGTGTACCGCGAACTGGTGTGACACAACAAAAAGATCAGGTCAAGAACATGAAATTTCAGCGGGCCGGCAGAAACTGCATTTCGGCCGGCGCAGTTACGGCTGGGCGGGCGTCAGGAGGCGATAATAACGGTTGGAGCTGGCGCCGGAGTCGGTCACGGTCGCGGTGAAGTTGGTGGATCGTGCCATGATGTCTAAAAGCTTCTGCCACTGGGCAATGCCTAAACTATCGCGGTATTGCACCGTGTAAGTGCGGTTGGAGGCGGCCAGGAAACTCAGGCTGGCAGGCCCTCCGCCTTCAAGCTGGTCCACTTTCAAGTAGCTGGCGGGGTTCCTGGGGTCCGTCCCGGCGACGTACTCAGCGAGGTTTTTCATCCCGTCCCCGTCGGCGTCGCCGGTGGCATCGGACAGGTCGTTGGAAGGACTGTTTGGGTTCAAGCCGTGGGCAGTCTCCCAAGAGTCGGGAAGACCATCGTTATCGGTGTCGGCCTGCATGATCACCAACCAATTGGTCCAGGTTAGATTCTGGGGGTAGGCCGCATTGGTCAGGGTGAGCGTGTAGGCCCCGCCGCTATCGGCCTGAGCGGTGAAGCTCACCAAGCTGTGGTGGGAATTGAGGACCACGTTGGCCAGGAGCCTGGAAGTTTGGATGTGCCGCCAGATGTAACGCATCGGCAGCGTGCCGAGGGTTTCGGCCCCCAAAGAAATCACTTGGCCAACGGTGGCTGTGATCAAGAGCCGCGAAGCGGGAGCCGCCAGCGCCGGGTTGATGAGCACAATCAAGGTTGCCGGGGCGCTGGGGACGGAGCCAACGCCGTCGGTGACCATGACGGTATAATCACCCTCGTGAGCCGCTTGCACGTTTGAAATCGTCAGGCTCGAATTAGTGGCTTTGTCGATATTGAGGCCGTTGAAGCGCCATTGGTAAGTGATCGGAGTTGTGCTCGAGGCGGCCACGGTAAAAGTTACGTTTGTGCCGGGACGCACCGCCTGACTTAGCGGCTGCTGGGTGATATTGGCAGCGACGATGACGGCGAGGGAGGCATTGCTGCTGACGGCGGAGCTGGACGGATTGAGCACGACCACGGCGTATTGACCCGCCGCGGCGGGCTGGACATTCGTCAGGAGCAGCGTCGCGTTGGTGGCGCCCGGAATATTCTTGCCGTTGAATCGCCATTGATATCGGAGCGGGCTTGGGTCGTTGGCGCTGACGCTCAAAGCGGCGGTCTGCCAGGAAAAAACAGTTTGGCTTTGCGGCTGGCTCGTGATGGTGGGTGGAGTTCCGGGAGTGTAAATCCTGCCGGGCGTCTGCGCTGAGCTTTCCCAGTTGCCGGGATCATCTCCGTATTCGGCCGCGTTTTTGCGGTGCAAAGAATGGCCGATGCCGTCAGCGGCGGCCGGCCACGGCGGCAGGTCCGAGTATCGAACCCGTTCCACCAGCGCCCAGGGCACTTGTCCGACATTGGGGCCGACCGGTTCAGGCGCGTCGGGCATGTAAAGGGCCAGGGCTTCGGCACCATTGCTCAGGTTGCCACGGTAGGGACCAAGAATTTGGGCGCCGGCAGGAACATTGTACTTGGAGCGAAAGGCCGTCAACTGGGCTGGCTCTCTCGCCGGATCGAAATTAACCACCACCAAATAGCCGCCGGTCGGGAGGACGATATTGGCCGGAAACTCATATTGCACGGCCTTGTCGAGCTTCCAGGTGTTGGTCGCGTGACTGAGATCAAAAAGATTTACCGGCGCATCACTGCGGTTGAACAACTCGAGGTACTCGTCTTCGGAATTATTCCAATAGGCTCCGTTGGCGAAGACATCCGGCGGCCGATACATGATTTCGCTAATGACCACCGACCGGACAAGCGGGCCAGCGTTGGTCGAACCAAGAGTATTGGCGTTTTGCGCCACAAAATGCTCGATGCCGGCGCTGGTGAGGTAACGTCCAAAGGTCACTCCATTCACCTGCGCCGCAAACTCATAGCCGTGCATGTAACCGGTCAGATTGGTCTGGGCGTCGCCGGAGAAGAGATAGACCTGGTCCCCCATCGAGCTGAGGGAGAAAGCCGTCGGCGAACTGTTGGTCAGATTGAATTCGTTCTCCGTGAAAATCTTGAATCCGCCGGCAGCGATCTTGGTGCCGTCCGGAATGCGGAATTTCTTTGGCTCGTTGAAGTCATCCGTCAAAAACCAGCCGCCGATGTCTGCTTCATTGGAGGAGAGATTGTGCAGCTCGATGGTATCGACGACCGGCCAATCGGTGTGTGTCAGCGCTTCGTTAATGACCACCACCGGAAGAGGCAGCGGCGGCGCCTCCGCTTGGCCGGGAGAACCATTCGGCGCGCTGCTGGGCCGCCAACTCTCTTTCCGGTCCCACGATGACAACGGAGCGTTCTCATCTGCAACCACCAGCGAGAAACCAGCGCCGTCGGTGACGGGATGCCAATCAGCCGCATAGGAGAAATCCAAAATGGGTTCCCGCAGACCGCCTTGCAGAATAAGCCGCTCGCCGCTGTTATCCAGGTTGCCGGTGTACTCGCCGGCAATCAGGCGGCCCGTGCCGTACCGGGCCTCAAACGCGGCGCGGTTTTTCACGACCAACACCCGCTGCTGAGCGCCCAGCAGCAGGTTGGGGAAGGTGAAGTCGATAGCGCCGCTGAGTCGATAGCCGTTGAGGCCGATCAGGTTGGCGCTGGTGTTCTTCAGTTCAACGTATTCAAAGTCCTCGTCCGCGTTCGTGCTGCCGGCGGGTGGGTCTGCCGGGTGATACATGATCTCGGTGATCACCAGCGGCGGGGTCTGGACCACGAAGGTGGCCACGGCCGGACCGCTCCACGCAGCCGTGGTCTTGGCCCTGGCAAAAGCGCGCGCATTCGAGTTAACGGGAATCGTGCTGCCATAGACCCGCGCATTGGGGGAAACCGCGCCGCCGGGCAGCCGCGGGTCCGTGCCGTCCAGCGTATAATAAATCGTCCCGGCGGGCGCGGAGATCGTCAGATTGAAACCGGCAGGCACTAGCCCGCCATTCAGGTTGAAAGCAGGGGACTTGAGGACTTGGCTGTCAATCCAGTTAAAACGTCCCAGGACCCACTTTTTCATTTGGGTGATGATCCCCGCGAAATCCCTGGGCGTCACATAATCCACATGCCAGCCGCCCCCGGCGCCATTGGGGTTCGGCCAGACATAGCTGCCCAGCCGCGGGTATTTGGCGAAGTCCCGGACCTGGGCTTCGTTCAGATAAGCGGCGATCTCATCGATGCGGGCCAGCACGTTGGAACCGCCGAGGATGTTCGTGCGCAGTTCGCTCCACCGGTCGGTGATTTTCTGCTTGAAGTCCGGATCGCCTGCCGTTCCGGTGCCCGACGTGGTGCCGCTGATCAGGCGCCGCAGCCATATATGGTCGCTATCCCCAAGCTGGGTATAGTACCAGCCATTGGTGCGGCCGCCATCCAGGTAGTCCGCATTGCCAAAGCTCAGGTTCCAATCCCAGATCGGGTCCATTTTGAGCTTGCCGCCGCGGTCTTTGTGCATGTAGTTGCTCAGTCGATAGCCATCGATTTGCTTGGTGAACTCGACGATCCAATGCTGATCCACAAAGGAGTCCACGTCGATGTACCACGAGTAATGGTTCGTTCCCGTGGCGGTGAGCCAATTGGCGGCGTAGAGGGCTCTTTCAAACTGGTTGAGGTAATTGCGGATCCAATTTTTTTGGGCGGTGGTGATTTCCCGAGGCTTGGGTTCGTGATAGCGCAACTGTTGGCCGCTGAAGCCTCCGCCCCCGCTGGTGCTGAAGGTGACGTCGCCCGGGCTGGACTTGTCTTTTTTGACGATATAACCGCCGGTGATGGCGGGTTCATTGGTGTGGCTGGTAGTCAATTCGGCGAGATCAAGCCGGTTCTTGTCCACCTTGATTTTCTCCAGCAGAACGTAAATGCCCCGGTAATCTCCAGGGTAAACCAGTTTGCCGCCATTGGCATCAACAAACACCTCGACGAATCTCCGGCGCACGGCGTAGTGGCCCATTTTTTCGTGCAGTTCGAGCGCCAGAAAATCGTTCATCATGCATTTATCCGAATACGGATTGCGTAGCGCCCAATCCGAATCCGCCGGCAGGTCCAGGAGCGGAACAGCCAGGTCATTGCCAAACTCGTCGTTGATTTCCAGGTTGTAGGGCGTTTTGGGAAACCCGGACGAAGTCTGCCCGCGAACCTCGATTCCGGCCAGGCCTTGAAAATCGGGTTCGGTCTGCATCGAAGTGCGTCCCCGGTGCGCATCGAGCAGCGCCACAAACGCGCGCGTCCGCGTCGCTGTATCCTGGCCAATGGGGCGGCCCGAGGTGTTGATGATGAGCAGCGGCAGATTCGAACTGAAACCGCGCGTGGTCGCGTCCAGGAGGTGGTAGGTCTTCGCGACGACGCGGCTGGGCAACAAACCGGTCTGAAACACCCTGGCCTTGATGACGGTGCCGGCATTGATCACGATCGGGCTTGCGTAAGCCGGCGAGCTGTTGGTCGGCACTGAGCCGTCCAACGTGTAGCGGATCACGCCGGAAGCAGCGGAGAGGGAGATGGTAAGACTCGCGTTGGTGTAAAGGCCGCTTTCCAGGGAGAAAACCGGTTCCGGCGCAAAACCCGGCCCACTCGTCGAATTCTGCGCTCGCGGCGTAGGCGCCGTGAAATAGCCGGCGATGGACGGATCGACGCGGTCCCGGCCGTACGACACATCCTTCTCTTGCGGTGGATAAGCAGGGTAAAAGGCGGAAACCACATTGGTTTGCGGATTGACCAGCGCCAGGTACTCGCCGCTCTTTTCCAGCTTGAAATTGGTGTGCAGCGGCGCGGCCGGGTTGGTCCTGTTTTTTTCGGAGGCCCAGACCAGCAGATAACTGTTGGCCGCCATGGGCACGCTAGGAAACCGCCACTTGGTGAGGTTGTTGGTCGTGTCCGTGAGAAACCAGCCCTCCAGGTTTTCCGCCAGCGGACCGGGATTGTAAATCTCCAACCAGTCCGCGCGGCTGCCGTCTTCGTCCTTGATCCCATTCTGGTTGTCGGCCATGCACTCGGATATAACCAGCTTCGGCAGCCGGATGTTCGGGTCCAGCGTGTAACTCCAACTCGCCCCGGCGAACGCATGTGGCGTGAGCGCCAGGTCGATAATGCCGTGGCCGGGCGCCCAGGTGACATTGACGGAGCCATTCGGCGGCTGCGGAAACTCGAACAGATAATCCCTGGGCGAATAGACCGTCAGGTTCGTGGCGATGGGACTGCCATTAATGAGCAGGTCGGCCAGCGATACGCCAGTGACGCTTTCGTCGAAAAAGACTTCGATTTGAGATAATTCGCTGACCACAGCCGACTCAACCGGAACCGTCGCGACCATCGTGGGCGGCGCTTCGTCGGCCTGGGTGAGCAACGAAGCATCGAGGAGCAAATCGGAACTGCCGGTGTTCGCATTAAAGGCATGGATGGCCACCACGTTCGTGCCAGCCACCAGCAGACTGCTCAGGTTGGTGGCGATGGCGATCTCCAAAGTCCTTCGTTCCTCCGCCCGCAGGGCAGTGCTGTTGAAGGCCAGTTCTCCTTCCGGCACGTTCGTCCGGCCGACCTCCGTTCCGTTGATCCAAGCCACCGCGCCGTCATCCACAATGATCGAAAGATCCATCTGCGCGACATCCGTCGGACTCTTGATGACAAAGGTCTTGCGAAAATAGACGCTCAGGTAGTTGCCCGCCGCGCTGGTCGGAATCGGCGTGACAACATCCGTTTCGCCGTAGCCGATCGGGGCGACGCTGTTCGACCAACCCGAATCGTCGAAGCCAATGGCCCGCCACGCGTTCGTGTCCGGGAGCGAAGCTTCATTCGTGCCGATGAAGTATTTCCAGGAAGACCCGTAATCGAAAATCACGGCGGATTGAGCCGGCAGCATCAGCCCCAGGCAGGCGACGAGAATCAACGGAGCATTCTTGAGCATCACAGTCGTATTTTATCTATTTGTGTCTTCGTCCTTGAACATATCAAAGTCCCTGCCATTCCGCCATGAAATTGAGCGCCACGCCTTCAGCCGGGGAATTCACTTGCCGCCGGCCACCGGCGACCAGATATTTCCACTGTGCCCAGCATCCATGAATCAGCCCATCCCCATCAATACGTTCAAACAAGCGCTCCGCGAGGGCCGGCCGCAAATCGGCCTTTGGAGCAGCCTGTGCAGCCACCTTTCCGTGGAAGTGATCGCCGGCGCCGGTTTTGACTGGCTGTTGCTCGACACCGAGCATGCTCCCAACGAACTGCCGCTGGTCCATAGCCAGTTGCAGGCCATGGCCGGCGGCACGGCGGCGCCGGTGGTGCGGCCCGCCTGGAACGATTTGGTCCTGATCAAACGCATCCTCGACATCGGCGCGCAAAGCCTGTTGATCCCTTATGTGCAAACGTCCGAGGAAGCGCGCCAAGCGGTGGCGGCCACCCGTTATCCGCCCCAGGGCGCGCGCGGCGTGGCGTCGTTGCACCGCGCCAACCGGTTTGGCCGGGTCAAAGATTATTTCCTGCAAGCCAACGATCAGATGTGCGTCATCGTCCAGATCGAAACCCGGGCGGCCTTGGCCAACCTCGAAGCGATCGCCGCCGTCGAGGGCGTGGACGGCCTGTTCATCGGACCGAGCGACCTGGCGGCGGCGCTGGGACATTTGGGCAATGCCGGCCATCCGGAAGTGCGAACGGCCATCGACGATGCGATTCGGCGCATTCGACAGGCCGGCAAAGCCGCCGGCATTCTGGCCCCGGCTGAAGCCGACGCGCGGCATTGGCTGGCCCTGGGTTGCACCGTCGTGGCGGTGGGCAGCGATTTGAATCTGCTGGCGCGCCAGAGCGAGGAACTGGCCGCGAAATTCAAGTGATCAAGGACAGACGCATCCTATCGCGTCTCCAACAACTGAAAACAGGGAAGAAAGACCGCCATGAGGACCGGGAAGAAAACCAAACAGAGCGCGGTCATCGTCCAAGCGATGAAGGCCGTCCCCGCCTGGGGAGTGCTCGGTTTGCGAATCAGCGCGAACACACAGTAGGCCAGGACTGGAACCGGCAAGACCAAGAGGAATGGCCGCAAGCTCAGACAAAGGCGGGTGAAAGCCGGCGGAGTGAGCGGCCAATGGGGCGAAAGATTGCCTACCGCCATGAGCATCGCCCACAGGCTGAAGCACGCGAAGGTGAAAGTGAGCGTAACCAAGAGGTGTGTGACTCTGTTTGTATGCATGTGCTTTTGACTGTTGCCGGTGCGAATCGTCACGGGAGAGCGTTGCCGCTGAACGTTCAAGCTCAGCGACGACCGCTGGCGAGCGGGATTGAACGTAGAAGGCGCGTCCGAATTGCAGCCCAGCACCGAGCAGAGAAGCATAGCGGCGCTGGAGCGCACTCTTAGACCGCAATTTCTGCACTCAATCATTGTCAAACTCTCCTGCCTGAACCTTGGTGACGAACTCCGGAAAGGATGTTGCTCGGTCGTCAGTCTCTCCGGTCTCATGTGACCAACGGACAATTTGAGCCTCAATCCGCGAATCCAAACGTGAATAGTCGAAGCAATAATAGTCGCCCGTGCCGTAGTCAGCGAACGGAAGCAGATGTGTGAAGTCGCGCTGCTCGTCATCGAAGTTTGCGAGCCAGCCTGCCCAACCCTCCCGAAACCGCCGGTCAATCGAATCCCAAGTCATGCGTGGGTCGCGCTGGTCAAACACGGGGAAAATCGTGACACCCTCAATGCTGTGTCCGTTGTTCTGAAGCAGCCACGCTCTGAATGATGGCGGAAAGGTGCGACCGAGTGCGGCCTCCGCTTTAACAATGGCGTCCTCTGTCGTTCCGAAAACCCTGGGGCGTTTGCTGCTCATGGCGTGCAATGGCGATCAACGACCAAGCTCAGCGACCGCCGCTGGCGAGCGGGGTGGAGCGTGAAAGGCGCGTGCGAATTGCCGCCCCGCACCGAGCGGAGAAGCGTAGCGGCGGTTCGCTGGAGCGCACTTGTTGACCACTGGCCTCTCATAAACTCTTCAGTCTCCTAATCATCATGAGAAGTCTCAACTCGGACTCATACTTGAAAACCAACATCCAATGAATCGCTGCGGCAAAGCCAAACCCCGTTCCGCCACCGGAACTACGCCCTGTGAAAAACCCTGTGAAAAACAAAGTGACGGCGGACAGGGTCATAACCACAGCAGACCAAAAAAGAAGTCTGCGCTTTCGGATGAGATGGCCGATAGCTGCCTCGCGCTGCAAATCATCAACACCCTGCTCGACGAATTGAATATCTTCTCGCTCGAATGATTTCATAAAGTGTGAAGTGGTCAACCATTGATTATCAGTTCATTTTGCCCTGATCAGATGATATTGGCGGCGTTCTCGGTCAGAATTGCTTGGTTTCATCATCCCAACAAAACGGACGATAAATCCCGGAAAACCCATGTCAACGGCAAAGAAAGGCCGACAAGGCGCGTGTTTGGAGGTAAGAGCGTGTACGGAAAATCGATTGGGGGCATCGTCCTCGTCGTCGTTCTCGTCCTCGTCCTCGATGTTGCCTTCATTTTCG
>CAYIIH010000079.1:0-25719 GCA_964363225.1 uncultured Verrucomicrobiota bacterium
AGATATATCATATTGCAGCGCAATATATTATGAGTTTTATGCCAGGCACTATTTAGCAATATCAATGCCGAGCGTGTCGGACGATCCGGCATACAACGACCTTCGCCCAAGCCGAAGGCATGAAACCGGCAGCGGCGTAAGACCTTGTGACAATTCGGGTCAGTGCCCCATACCCGATCCCACGACACCTCTCCTCAAACGGCTTCCTTTCCTATAAACCTGGTAGCAGCCGACGTAAGGAGGCTCATTTCAATTGCGGATTGCGGATTGCGGATTTCAGAGCCTCCTTACGTCGGCTGCTACAGCATAATGAACCATGACGCGTCACGAAGAACGGCAGGGTGCCTGCTGACACTGTCCTCGGCCAAGATATGAGTGATTTTCACGCATTTTGCGCGAATTTTTGAGCCTTTTGCGGTTCTTCGCGGCCCTTCCGCTTGCAGCTTTCAGCTCTGAAAGTGCGGCCGCTCAAAACCGCGCCTTGAACTGCCGGCCTCTCTGCGGCAAGCTCGACGGCCAATGAAATTCGCCATCTGCAACGAAATCTTCCAAGGCTGGAAGCTGGAGGACACCTTCAGCTACGCGGCCAAGGTTGGCTACGACGCCGTCGAAATCGCCCCCTTCACCATCGCCAAATATGTGACCGACATTTCCGACTCGGAACGGCAACGGATTCGCGAATTGGCGCGCCGCAGCGGCCTCGTCCTCTCCGGAATTCATTGGGTGCTGGTCCAGGCCGAAGGCATGTACCTGACGCATCCGGACTCCGCCGTGCGCGACAAGACGTCTAAATACTTCAGTCACCTGGTCGATTTCTGCGCCGATCTCGGCGGAAAAAGCATCGTGGTCGGCTCCCCAAAACAGCGCAATCTCATGGATGGCGTTTCCTTTGAGCAGGCTTGGGATTGGGCCACGGCGGTGTTTCGCGAGCCGGTCATGCGGGCTGAACAGCGCGAAATCACGATTTGCTTTGAGCCATTGGCGCCCAGCGAAACCAACTTCATCAACACCGCCGCCCAAGCCATTGAGTTCGTCCAGCAACTGCACACGCCCCACTTCAAAATCATTCTCGATGTGAAGGCGATGTGCTCCGAGTCCAAGCCGATCCCGCAAATCATCCGCGAATCGTGGCCGCACTTTGCCTATTTTCATGCCAACGATAAGAACCTGAAAGGGCCGGGCTTTGGCGACGTCGATTTCCGTCCCATTTCCGCCGCGCTTCAAGAGGTCGGGTATCAAGGCTTTGTCTCGGTCGAAGTCTTCAATTTCGACGAAGGACCGGAAGTGATCGCCAGCCGCAGCCTCGAGTGCCTCAGACGCACTTTTGGAGGAAGCGCGCCGGCTTAGCTATGCCGTAAGGGCCGCCGGAAAGAAACCGCAGAGACGCGATCGACGCAGAGAAGATTGGGTCGCGGGTCAGTCGGCAGCCATTCACCGTTCAGTGACCGAATCCGGATTGGCTCCGGTTCATTCCTCTCAGCGTCCATCGCGTCTCTGCGGTTCAATTGGATCGCCTCCTCCGGCGGCGAATCGGTTCCACCGTTTTAGACCGGGGCTTCGGCACCAGGACGATGGGGCAGCCTTCAAATCCAAAGGCCCGCCGCAACTCGCCCGCCAGATACTTTCCATACTGGTCCGAGAACAGTTCGTCGCGGTTGACAAAGAGCAGGATCGTGGGCGGCGCCAGGCTCACTTGCGTGGCGTAAAAGAACTTCAGCCGGTGCCCGGCCGAGCTGACCGGCTGCCGGCGCTCGACGGCATCGTTCAGCGTGCGATTGAGCAGGGCCGTGGGAATCCTTTGCTTCAATTGCGACGCCACGTACCGCACCGCTTCCAGCAAGCGATCCAGGTGAAAACCGGACGTGGCGGAGGTGAAAATCACCGGCGCATAATCGAGGAAAAACAAATGCTCCTGCACCCATTGGCCAAACTCGGCCAGCGTCGTCATTTTCTTCTCCCGCCCGCGCACGCGTGATTCCTTTTGCCGGCGCCGGTCGATCTCCTCTTTGCGGGCTTGCACCACGTTTGCTCCCACCAGGTCCCATTTGTTGATCACGACCACGCAGGCTTTCTTCTCCTCGACGATTTTCCCGGCTACTTTCTTGTCATGCGCCGTAATGCCCGCTTCGGCATCCAGCACCAGAATGGCCAGGTCGCAGCGGGCGATGGAAGCTTCCGTCCGTTTAAGGCTGAAGAACTCGAGGGAACTGTCCATGCGCCGCTCCTGGCGCACCCCGGCCGTATCGATCAAGATGTAACGCTGGCGCACGCCTTCCGTTTCGACCTCGAACGGCACATCCACCGCGTCACGCGTCGTCCCCGGAATGGGACTGACAATGACCCGCTCGGATTGGGTGAGGGCATTGATGAGGGAAGATTTGCCCACGTTGGGCCGGCCGATGACAGCCAGTTTTAGCGTTGAAGATTGAGCTTGGCGCGTGGCAGGTTCGCCAGTTGATCCGAGAGCGCCGTCCTCCGTCAAAGGCGGGAGCAAGGCCAGGGCGGCATCCATGAGCGGCTCGAAGCCCAATCCGTGAATAGCGCTGACCGGAAAGATTTTCTCGAAGCCCAGCTCCGCAAATTCCATGGCTCCGCTTTCGATCCGATGGTGATCGACTTTGTTGACCGCGACCAGGACGGGCTTGCCCGAGGTGCGCAATCGTTCCGCCACTTCGCGGTCCAGCGGCACGGTCCCCTCCTGCACGTTTGTCGCCAGAATGATGACGTGAGCGGCTTCGATCGCCAACTCGACTTGCGCAAGCGCGGCCTGGATGATGGCGTCTTTTGCTTTTTCGCCGCGCAACAAACCGATCCCGCCCGTGTCCACCAGCGTGAACGGCTGCCCGCGCCACTCGACCTCAGCGCTGATCCGGTCGCGTGTCACCCCCGGTTCATCATGGACAATGGCAATGCGTTTGCCGGCAATCCGATTGAAGATGGCGGATTTGCCGACATTCGGGCGGCCGACAATGGCAATGATACCTGACATGCCACAACCATGCGGCAAGCGGGCGTGATGCGAAAGTGAAAAGCGCCGACGACGGGGCAGATTGCTGCATCTTCGATCACACGGCCCAATCAGTTCAGCCTTCTTCAGCCTTTTTTAGCGTTGTGACTCCGGTCCTTCTCCGGCAGACTCCACGGCAAAGCCAATGACGAAGGACGAACATGAGCGATCCAGAAACACCTAAAAGCAAAGGGCGCGGTTGTTTTTTCTATGGCTGTCTGACGGCGGCGATTCTTTTTATTTTGGGGGCCGTTGCCCTCTACTTTGGCGCGCGTTACGCCATGAAAACCGTGCTGAATGCTTACACCGAGACCCGCCCGGCATCCTTGCCGAAAACCGGCCTCTCCACCAACGAATTGGCCCGCCTGCAAGCGCGGCTCGAACAGTTCAAAGCCGCGCTGGAAAGCCAAAAGGAGACCGAGCCGCTAGCCTTGTCCGGCGCAGACATCAATGCGCTGATCGCAAATGAACCCCAACTGCGGCAGTACCAAGACCAATTCTCGGTCACGATCGAGCAAGACCAGATCAAAGCCCAGGTCAGCATCCCTGTGGAACAATTGGGCCTCAATTCCTTTAAAGGGCGTTACCTGAACGGGTTGGCCGGCTTGAAAGCGTCGCTCGAAAACGGCGCGCTGGTTGTCCACCTGCAATCGCTGGAAATAAAAGGCCAAACCATTCCGCCGCCGGTCCTGGACAGACTCAGCCGGGAAAACCTCGCCGCCAACGCCGTCCGGAACCCAAATGCTGTCGCCCTCCTGCAAAAGCTGGACAACCTTGAAGTCACTAATGGGAGCATCATTTTGAAACCCAAGGTCCAGCCCGGGCGGTAAGGAACGCGGCCTTCAGGCGGCAGAAGCGAATAGCATTCGGAAGTCTCACCGCCAAGCCGAAACGACTGGATCCTTGAAGGTTTCTGCAGCCTGAAGGCCGCGCTCCTTTGTTGCTCACTCCTCACTGACCAATGCCAAGATGCTCGTCGTTCACGCCTTGTCAGCACAGAGAAGGCCTTGCCGCACACGTCACGATAATGGGTTTTCACAGCACGAGAGCAACCGCTCCATATACACCACATCCAGCCAGCGACCGAACTTGAAGCCCACCTCCTTGAAATGGCCCACGCGCATGAAACCAAACGACGCATGCAGCCGAATGCTGGCTGCATTGTCCGCGTCGATGACCGCCAAGATCGCATGCAAGCCAAGCCGCCGCGCTGCTTCGATCAAGGGCGGCAGGAGCAGTCGGCCGATCCCCTTTCCGCGCAGATCGGCCGTGACGTAAACCGAGTTCTCCGTCGTAAAACAGTAGCCCATGCGGTCGTGGTAACGATTCAGCGAGCTCCAGCCGGCAATCCTCCCCTCCTCAGTCACAGCGACGAAGACCGGATAATTGTTCTTGTCATGCTCCTCGAACCAAGCGAGGCGATGCTCAAAAGTGCGCGGTTCATAGTCGTAGGTGGCGGTCGTGTTGAGCACGGCCTCGTTGTAGATGTCGAGGATGCCGGGCAGGTCCGCGTGTGTGGCAGGGCGAATATTCATGCTTCACCAGAATTTCCAATCGCCTTTCCAAATCACCCAAAGGCCAAGGAGGAAATTCGTGACGGCGTGCGCGGTCATGGCGTCACCCAGCCGCTTTTTGCGCAAGACTAATCCTTGGTAGGCCAAGGCGCATGAGATGCCCGGCAGCCATTCAGAGTGGGCAAAACCGAAAATGGCGGCTGCGACCAGGAAGGCTGTCCAGTGGAAATAGCCCAGGGGAATACTCAGGAAATCCGGCTTCACAAGGTAGCGATACAAGAACGAACGATAGAAAACTTCTTCGAGCGGAGGCACGACGAGGGTTGAACCCAACACGCGCACGCCAATGAAAAACCAGGCCGACGCCGTGCCGGCTCCGAACTGGCTGTGAGGATTCCACGGCGCCCCGCCTGTTCCAATCTTTGGATACAGATCATCCAGTCCAACCCAAATGGCAAAAACCGCCACGCCGACCGCGATTGCCTCCCAACTCAGATTCCATTTCATCTCCTCAATCCATGGCCAAACCAGCCAGATCATTCCAGCGCCTATCAGGGTCTTGAGGAGGTACACCCAATAGCGCGAGCCTTCGCCAAACAAACCCTGGCAGGATGTCAGCCCGACAAAAATTAGAAAAGGCAGCACCCTCGCCAGCAACGGCGAGGCTTCGATCTTCTTGAGCAGCGCCAAGGCAGGATTCCCTTCAGGACAAGCTGCTAACGGTAGGACAAGACATTCGTCTGACCGGCCAATTCCACCGTGACATTTTGCCGGTCAATGGCCACCACGCGAGCGCCGCTGACTTGGTCGCCTACATAGACGGTCTGGCCGTTAATCATGGCCGAAGGCTTGGAGAGACGATAATAAATACCCTGCAATTTGAGCGCGGGAAATGCCGGTTTGGCCGCGGCGGACTCAGCAGGGGCGCTGGGCGCTTCGGTCTTGGCGGCTGCCTCAGGTTTGGCGGCGGTTGGGCTTTCCGCTTTTGCGGGCGCTGGCGCTTCCGTCTTGGCCACGGGTTCAGCTTTGGCTGCAGGCGGAGCTTCCGGTTTGGCAGCCGGCTCAGGCTTGGACTCGGTTGGAGCTTCGGTTTTGGCGAGGGCGGTGGCGGTCGGTGCTGGAGGGGCGGCGGCTGGTTTGGCTGCGGCTGCTTCCGGCGCAGGCTTTGCGGCAGCGCCTGGCTTCGGCTCGGGAGCTTTGGTGGCATCGGCTTTGGCGGTTTCCTTCTTCGGTTTTTCCTTGGCGCCGCCGGAGGACGGAGTGCTGCCGGCGGGCGTCTTGGCCGGGGCGGACGCCGGCGCCGCTTTGGCCAGAGCGGCGGCATTGGTCATGCGCTGGTCGGGCGGGGCATTTGTCTCCGAGGCGCCGGCGCTGGTTTTGGAGCCTTGCCAGAGTTTGAAGAGTCCAAAGGCGACTCCCGCGCAACCGATGATACAGACGATCACGATTAACAATCGGGAAAGAGAGCCTGGGGCACGTTTGGGATGTTCGGCCGGCTGGAGCGGCGCTCCCTCCGGGTCTTGGGGTGGATTTGTATTCATAGTTTTGCTCGCTCGTTTTAAAGCGTCGTTGATTAAACTCATAGATCAATTTTACCTTCCAATTCACGAATGGCCAACCCAACCGCGCTGTAATCAATGCGATCGCGTTGCTGGACGAAGCCGGCCAGGAGGCATTTGTCGCAAACGGCATTGACCAGCCGAGGAATGCCCTGGCTATAGCGGTAAATTCGCCACAAAGCTCCGCCTGAGAAATACGGGGCGCCTTTGGCACCCGAGATTTCCAGCCGATGCTGCACATATTGCCCGACCTCAGCCAGCCGCAAAGGCCGCAGATGGTAGCGCACAGTAATGCGCTGGCGCAATTGGCGCAGCCGAAAATCATTCAAACGGTCGCGCAATTCCGTTTGGCCCATCAGGACAATTTGCAGCAGTTTGCGGTCGTCCGTTTCGAGATTGGAGAGCAGCCGGACCTGTTCCAGCAGCTCATTGGTCAGGTCTTGAGCTTCGTCGATAATGAGGACAGCTTCCTGCCGTTGCTCGACCAGTTGGAGCAGGAACTCATTGATCGCCGCCACGGTTTCCAGCCGGTCCAGGCCTTTCACATTCAGCCCGAATTCCATGGCAATGGCCTTCATGAGCTGGTCGGCATCCAGCACTGGGTTCAGAATCAAAGCCGTCGCGTAGTGATTGCCCAGTTGCTCCAGCATGGCGCGGCAGATCGTCGTTTTGCCGGCGCCGACTTCTCCGGTCAATTGCACAAAACCTTTACGCTCGCGAATGCCGTAAAGCAAATGATTAAAGGCTTCGCGATGTTTCGCGCTGAAGAAGAGAAAGCGCGGGTTTGGAGTCAGATCAAACGGCGGCTCTCTCAACCCGTAGTATTCCAGATACACGGCTGTCCTTTACCTTAAAACCGTGCCAGAGGAAAGAAAAAGGTTGAGGGAGGTTTGTCCGGTCTAATCTGCCTTATGAGTATTTGGCTGGCCGCGAGCATTTTTCATCAAAAGCCGCAGACTGTGCTAAAGTCCGGCAGACTCCAGCGGTTAGGATCCAAGAATAGACCGAGCGGCGCGCAAGAACGATTCCATTTCTTCAGGTGTCCCAATAGTAATGCGCAGATAATCCCGTGTTTCAGGGTCAGGAAACCAGCGCACCAGGATGCGGCGGGCGCGCAGTTTATCCAGCCAAACCTGGGCGGCGAATCGCGGTGGCCGGACAAAGATAAAATTCGTCTGGCTCGGCAGAGTCTGGCAGTTCAAGCCGGTCAACTCCCGGCAGAGCCATTCCCGGGTGCGAATAATAAGCCGGAAATTGGCCTGATAATACTCCAAGTCGCCCAGCGTGGCCAGCGCCGCCACCTGGCCGAGTCCGTTGACGTTGTAGCTGTCCTTGATTTTCTCCAGGGCAGCGATCAGGCCGGGAGGCCCCACAAAATAGCCCACGCGCTGAAAACAAAGCGAGTAAGCCTTGGAAAACGTGCGCGCCACCAACACGTGCGGATGTCTTAGTGCCAAGTCCAGCGCGTTTTCCTCGGCAAAATCCACGTAGGCTTCGTCCAGCACGATCACGCCTTTTTGAACCCGGCAAAGCGCCTCCAAGCCGGCAGTCGCATAGCCACATCCGCTCGGCGCATGGGGGGTGGTGATGTAAGTCAAGGCCGCGCGAAAATCCCAGACCTTTCCGCGACGCAATGCGGTTGTTGAAGGCAAGGCAAAGTCCTGACCCAACGGGACCGCCTTCTCCCTCGCGCCATGAATGGCCGCCAGCACCGGGTAAAGCGAATAGCTCGGCGCAAGAAACTGGATAGTGCTGCGATGATTGGCCGTGCGCACATCAGAATCCAACCTTCCGGAGGCCGGCTGGCCAGCCGGCTCCACGAACGCCCGAGTCGCCAGAGCCAGCAATTCATCTGAGCCATTGCCGACAAGGATGTTCTCGACCGCGCACCCGTGAAATTTCGCCAATTCCTCCCGCAAACGCTCGGCGGTCGGATTCGGATAGAGCCGGAGCCGGTCGTCCACGGCTTTCTTGACCGCCGCCAGGACCTTGGGTGAAGGCGGATAAGGATTCTCGTTGGTGTTGAGCTTGATCAAGCCTTTGATTTTCGGCTGTTCACCCGGCACATAAGCATGAAGCCGCCGGACCAGCGGACGAATCAAGAATTGCGGATGGCGGATGGCGGATGGCGGATTTTTCATGGATTGCCGAACGGCGGCAATGAGATTGTTGCTAAGCCGTATGCCTTTCCTGTGGCTCTGGATGAACCGCCGAGACGCGAGGAGCGCCGAGATCATGGTTTTCCACCGTTGCGGCTGGTTCTCACCATACAGTGAAAGCTCAGGACCCTCTTCAGGCCGGTTTTCCTCCGCGGCCATCGCGTCTCTGCGGTTGATTCGGCGCGCGCTCGATTGCATTGATGCAGCCACGTTGCCTTGATCTCTCAGCCTGCGGTTCTGCTGCCTCGCGACCGTCGTGACGAGTCTTGGCCTTCCAACCGAATTGCGGCCGAGCGGGCGTGCGCATCCAAACCTTCGATCTCGGCAAATTTCCGCACCGTGCGGAGGGAATTGCGGAGCGCAACACGATTGGCTTCAACGACGCTGGTCCGCCGTTGAAACTGGTCCACGGTCAATCCGGCAAAGGCGGCGCCGGCGCCGCCGGTGGGCAATTCGTGGCTTGGACCTGCCACATAATCTCCCAGCACCGTGGGCGAAAATGGCCCCAGGAAAATCGCGCCGGCTGTCACGATTCTTTCCCCCACCTGGGCCGGCCGACGCGTGATCACTTCGCAATGTTCCGGCGCGAGTTGGTTGACGAGGTCAATCCCCTGCTCCAACGTTTTGACCTGGATGAGCCAGCCATTATTCGCCAAAGCACGCTCAATAAACTGGCGTCGCGAAAGCCCGGGCAACTGCCGGGAGATTTCCCTTTCCACCGCTTTCAGCAATCGCGCGGAAGGTGTCACCAGCCAGACCCGCTCGTGCCCGGAACCATGCTCGGCCTGCGCCAACAAATCAGCCGCCACAAACCGGGCGGGGGCGGTATCGTCAGCCAAGACGAGCACTTCACTTGGCCCCGGCAAAAGATCAATGGCGACATGGCCGAAGAGCAATCGCTTGGCGGCGACGACGTAAGCGTTGCCTGGGCCGAAAACCTTTTGTGTTCGCCGAATCATTCGAGTGCCAAATGCCAGGGCCGCAATGGCTTGCGCGCCACCCAGCCGATAGATTTCCGTCGCGCCCGCCGTGTTCATGGCAAAGAGCAAAGCAGCATTAATTTCACCGGTGTTGTTGCACGGGGTGCAAACCACTATCTCCGGGCAGCCAGCCACGCGCGCGAGCACGATGGTCATCAAGGCTGACGAGACCAAAGGCGCAGTGCCGCCCGGAATGTAAATGCCGACGCGTTGGAAGGGATCGAATTTCTCGCCGACTTTGGCGCCTTGGGCGTTACGAGCGGACCAATTCTTTCGCAGGCCGTGGCGGGCAAACCGTTCGATGTTCCTCGAGGATGTCTTGATGGCCGCGCGCAATTCGGCATCCGCCTTGAGCGAAGCCCGGAACAACTCCGCCTGCGTGACGGCAAGTTGCTCGGCTGTCAACTGTGCGCCGTCGAACCGTTCGGTGAATTCGAGCAGTGCGGCATCCCCGCGAGAGCGCACCGCATCCACAATGGCGCGAGTGCGTTCTTCGATCACCGGATCAAACAAACTTGAAGGCGCGGTCAGCTTGCCGCATTGCCGGGCAAAATCCGCGTCGGTATGGCGAATAATCTTCATGGAACCATGACGCTAGAAGAAGGAACTGCGAAAGTCAAAGCCGGCCTGCAAAGTCCTCGGGCGAAACGCCGCTGGAACTCGCCGCCGAGGACGGCTGCGCTACCCGCGCTCAGGGTCAAGGTCGGAATGCGTGGCCCGATGGCCAAGGAAGCTGCGCCACGAATCCGAGCTTGATAACGAACCTGTTTTGTGGAAAGTGGCTGCTGATTCCCGCCACCAATTATCGGCAGCGACTGTGGCGGAATCGCGACAAGCCAGAAATGAATGCGTAATCAGCAGCAGAAAAACATCCAGCCCTCAGAAAGGAGATTGTCCAGATGAACTTGAACCGCAAATCGAACCCAACAGGAAGCCCGAACGACGGTGCCAGCCTGGCGCTCTCCCGGCGCAGGTTTTTGGCTGATGGTTTGGGCGTGGCGGCCCTGGGCGGGCTTGTGCCAAGCGTCGTCCCCCGTCATGTCTTGGGTGGCGAAGGATTTCAGACGCCCGGCGAGACCCTGAGGATCGCCGCCGTCGGCATCGGCGGCATGGGCCAGCATTACCTCGAAGGCTGCAAGGGCCAGCGCGTGGTGGCTTTGTGCGACCCGGACCATACCCTCGCCGGCAAAGTCTTCGAGAAATATCCAACCGCCACCCGCTACCGTGACTTCCGGCAGATGTTCGACAAAGAGGCGCAGAACTTCGACGCGCTCATCATCGGCACGCCGGACCATACCCACGCGGTCATCCTGATGGCCGCCTTGAAACTCGGCAAACACGTCTATTGCGCGAAACCTGTCACGCACACCGTCGGTGAGGCGCGCAAGGTCCGCCAAGCCCTCCTCAACGCCAAGCATCTGGTCACGAAGACGAGCGCACAGTCCTCCGGCCTCGACGAAGCCCGCAACACAACCGAACTGTTGAATTCCAGCGTCATCGGCCCGGTGCGCGAGCTGCACATCTGGTGCGATCACCCCGTCTATCCCTGCTCGGTGGTCCGCCCCAAGGAAGCCCAGACCCCGCCGCCCGGTATGGATTGGGACCTCTGGCTCGGCCCGGCTCCCTACCGGCCGTATCACTCGGCGTATCATCCTTGGAAATGGCGCCCGTGGTGGGATTTCGGCGGCGGCACGGTGGGCGACATGGCCTGCCACACCTTCCACGTCTATTTTAACGAGCTGCAACTCGGCGCGCCCAGGAGCGTTCACGGCTACGGCTCCTTCCGGTGCGAAGGCATGTCCACGCGAGTCGAAACGCCCGAGTGCCAGTCCCACGCGAACATCGTCACGTGGGAATTCCCCGCCCGCGCCGGTCTGCCGCCGCTGCAGCTTCACTGGTATGACGGCGGCCTGAGACCGCCTCGGCCCGTCGAACTCGATCACAAAGTCCAGATGCCGCGCACCGGCCTGCTGTTTGTGGGCGAAAAGGGCCAGCTCATGACCGCGTACAGTGGAGGCCGATTCCTCGGCAACCGCGGCTTCGACGGCGGCTTGTTGCTGCCCGAGGACAAATTCCGCGACTTCCAACCACCGCCGAAAACCTTGCGCCGCGTGCCCGATCACTACGGTGAATGGACTCAAGCGTGCAAGACCGGCGCCCGCACCGTCTGCCCCATCGAATTCGGCTGCGAGATGACCGAACTGGCCCTGCTGGGGGCACTGGCCCTGCGCACCGGACGTCTGCTCGAATGGGATGCGCAAACCATGCGCGTCACCAACGACGACGAAGCAAATGGCCTGATCGATCCGCCCTACCGGAGCGGGTGGTCGTTGTAGCGAGTCGTGAGTGGCCTCCGACACTTTGACGCGCACGGCGCCCCTGGACCTCGGCGTAGCGGCGTCTCGGCAGAGCGCCGCCATTATGCCAAAAAGAAGTCAGCGGCGCTCTGCCGAGACGCCACTACACAGACAAGGTTTAAGGAAAGGCTCAGCCAAAACCAACGATGCCCGTCCGCGTGGGCTGCACTGCTGTTTGCGGCGACTGTGACGTTTTGGGCTGAGCCGTCCCGTGCGGCGTTGCGCGAGGAGAACTTCGATCGTGAACCCGCCAACTGGAAGGGCGTGAACAACCGTTCCACTCACTTTGCTCCCAAAACGGTCAGCCAGGATTTCGGCTACAGCCCCTTGAGCAGCCGCGCCGGCGGGCGGCCAGGGGAAATTGGCGGTCGGATCAACCCGGCAGGCGAGGCTGCCTATTACGGCTATCGTCTGCCCCAATCACTTAACCTGGACGCGGCGATGACGGCCTCAGGCCGGATGTGGGTTGCTCCCGGCCCCGGCCATTTCCTGCTCGGTTTTTTCAATGCGGACACGCTGAATGAGTGGCGCACGCCGAACACGTTGGCCGCCCGCATCAACGACCGCGGCGAGGTCTTTCATTGCCATGTCGAGTATTGCAGCAGCCGCTGGCGGGCCGAGGCGGGCGTGATCGGCCAAATCATTCGCGGACAACGCATCACGGCCAAGGAGATTCCCGCCGGCCAGGCCCACGAATGGAAATTCGTCTATGACCCGAAGGGCGCCCAAGGCAGCGGTTTGCTGACCTTCAGCCTGGATGGCGACATCGCCCGCTGCGAACTGGTTCCGAAGGACCGCACGGACGGAGCCACCTTCACTCACTTCGGTCTGCTGCCGGTGCTGAAGGCCTGGGACAGCCCCGGCGAAGTGTGGCTCGATGACGTGACCGTCAACGGTGTGGCGTTTGATTTTGGCGCCGACCCCAAGTGGGACGGTCTGAACAACCGCCGCACCTATGTGACCACCGACACCCGGCCGCGCTTTGATTTCGGCTGGAGCCCAACCCGGCACGCCGGCGGCCGCAGCCCGGGCGAGCTGGGCGGTTTGATTTTCCGAGGCGATTGCCGCGAGCCGGCCCGCATGGCTTGCTACGGCGATCCGCTTGAAACTTTGACGCTCAAGACGCCCCTTTACGCTCGCGGCACGGTCAGCCTGCTGCGCGGCGTCAGCGACAGCACGGCCTCGATCGGCTTTTACCATTCGACCTGGAGCATGCAATCCAACCCGTCGCAGCAGCATTCCATCCCGATGGATTATCTCGGCATCAACATCGAGGGGCCGTCGTCCGAGGGGTTTTTCTTCTATCCGGTTTATCGGGTGCATGGCGAGGCCGCAAAGGCGCTGGGCGGAGGCGGAAGCAAGGCGCCGCGGATTTACCCCGACCGGCAGGCGCACGATTGGTTTCTCAAGTATGATCCCGAGGGCGCGAACGGCTGCGGACAAATCACGGTCGGCCTGGACGACCAGACCTGCACGCTCGACCTAGAGGCCGGCCACAAGGACGTCGGCGCCAGTTTCGACCGGTTCGGCCTTTGCACACCGTGGATTGATGGCAACAGCGTGACGGTCTATTTCGATGACCTGACCTACACGTGCGCCCCGGCGGCGGTTCCCGGAGCCAAGTGAAGCAAAGGCCGAATCAGCGCCCCAATGCCAACCGGCTATTCCGGATCGCTCAGGGGGGCGGTGTAGTCGGACCCGTGCGGAAAGTCCATAGGCCGAAGGCCCGGAATCGCACTGGAAAGCATTCGACACTCGAAGCTCAGCGTTCAAAATTCCCTCGCCTCTCTGCGATTGACGCCGCCGGCCCCATGCTGCCATTCTGGAGCCATGAAAATTACCTCAGCTTTGGCAACGATTTCTGCATTTCTTTCACTCGCTGCGGCGGGCCAGGCGGCTTCTTCGGGACCGCGGTTTTATGGCGATGCGCCGGACGACCACCATCCCTGGGCCGTTCATGACGGAAACCGCCCCCAACCGAAGATCGTCACGCCCGGCACGTTCAGTTCGCCGGAGCAACCGGGCAAACCGCCTTCCGACGCCATTGTGCTGTTTGACGGCACGGACCTGTCGAAGTGGGAATCGAGCAACGGCAGCCCGGCCAAATGGCTGGTCACGAACGGCGTCATGCAGGTGGCACCCGGAAGCGGCGAGATTCGCACGAAAGACAAGTTTGCCGACTGCCAGTTGCACATCGAGTGGGCTGCGCCCCAGGAGGTCAAGGGCGACAGCCAGGGCCGCGGCAACAGCGGCATCTTTCTCATGGGCCTGCTCGAAATCCAGGTGCTCGACTCTTACAACAACGTGACCTACGCCGACGGCCATGCCGGCGCGTATTATGGCATCAGTCCGCCCATGGCCAACGCCGTGCGCCCGCCGGGCGTGTTCCAGGTCTATGACATCGTCTTCCGCCGCCCGATCTACAAGGACGGCAAGCCGGTCGATCCGGGCTACGTGACCGTCTTCGTCAACGGCGTCCTCGTGCAGGACCACACCATGCTCGAAGGTCCGGGGACACACATGACGCGCACGAAAGCCGGTCCCTTCCCGGCCAAAGGCCCGATCAGTTTGCAGGACCACGGCAACACGATGCGCTTTCGCAATATCTGGTATCGCGAACTGCCGCCGCGCGCCACCGACGGCGGCACGGACGGTTTTCTCACCACCGAAGCCACCCTGGCCAAACGCAAGGAAATTGCCGCCTCGATCCGTCAGGACGCCAGCAAGCTCAAGAACGCCGGCGATCCGTTGCCGGAAATGCTGCGGCTGATGGAGTCATTGGTTTATGAGAAGGAAGAAGCCGCCATGCAGAAAGCGGAACAGATGGCAGTCCAATACGTCGATAGCCTGAAGAAACTGCCCGCCGAAAAGCTCGGCTCGAAGCGGGATGAAGTGCGGAATATGCGCAACACCTTCCGGTACCTGGCCAAGTCCAAAATCATTCCGGACAGCTTCGATCCGAAAGTGGCCCTCGAGCAGATCATCAAGGACCAGGGGTGGGATAAGAAGAAGTAGGTTGCCCCAGCTCAGTAGGAATTGGTCGAGGCGCGGCCGGCCCGGTAGCTCAGCCAGTGCAGGTCCGGGTCGCCGACGGGCGCGGTAATCCCGAAAACTATAGTTGTGAAGACCACGCGCCTAGCCCTTGGATTACTTGCCAAAGCGCCCTTCCACTTGTGGAGTTCATAATGGCCGTCCGCAAAGGCAAAACCAGCCGCGCCATTGTGAAGGGTGCCGGGAACATCCACGAAGTTGGTCGCGACGGGGTTGAAAAACCCGGGGTCATTCACGCTGTCAGGATGCTCTTCGGTGAAAACCCACGTCTCCGCAGCGCCAGGATAAATGAAGTGGGGCGTAGTCTTGATGTGCCTGTAAATCAAATCAAATGGTCCCGTTTCCGCGTTGCCATCGCCAATGCCGATGTTCACGGAGTAGCTTCGGCACCGCCGTGCCCAGCCGCGGTTTTTCTGCAGAGGACTTAAGAATCGGTCCGCCGGACATTTGAAGGTGGCGGGGTTTTTCTCCATGTACGCCGCCAGCTTGGCGTACCTCTCGTCAACCAGGTAGAGAATGTTCGTGTTAGCGGATGCGGAACTCCAGTCCAGCCATCCTTGGGTCCACGGGGCAGTTCCGGTCCCTGGCGGGGTGCCGCCGTGAAAGTTCATCACGAGGCGTCCGTTGTTATCATGGGCATAGAGTTGCCAGGCCAGGATGAGCCGGTTGATGTTGTTCATGCAGGCCAACGTGTCGCCCTGGCCTTTGCTGCTGGCCAGCGTGGGCAGTAACAAGCCGGCAAGTGCGGCCATGACGGCGATAACGACCAGAAGTTCGGTAAAAGTGAAACCGCGTCGATCAGTTGTTTTCATGGTAGAAAATGGGTTAAGCATTGGTTTGTAAGCACTTCGACATGAGACTTAGTCCCCCGACAGCAGACGGTAAAATCGCTGTTTCAGGCCCGTGGATGAAGCATCGTAGTACGAGGCCGTGGAACCGACTACGCGAACGCGGTCCGCTAGGTCATGCCACTCCGGTTCATCCAGGCTGTCCTTGAATTGAACGCGATAGGCCCGGCCCGGCACCACCGTCCAACTGACCGTGGTGCGCGAAGAGGTAAGTGCCAGGTCCGAGAGCTTGATCACGGGGAGTTGGTTGGTTGGGACGGTCTGTTCCACTCCGACGGCAAACACGTCCATTGAGCCGTTAAAGTCGCCATGCACAAGGTCAGTGGCGACACTGTTAAAAACAATCAACCGTGCATCCGGTGTCATTTCGAGTCCCAAGGACATCCCATTGGCGGTCGCAATGCCGTCGAAGCTGCTGCTCAAGACCGTTTTCTGCCCGGTCAAGCGATCGAACAGGAAAACGTCCTTCTTACCGTTGGCATCACCGGGCACCAGGTCGTCGGCGGCGCTGCGGAAGGCGAGGTAGCGGCCATCCGCGCTGAGGCGCGGCCAATTCGACCGGTTATTGCCGGGGGCAATGCCGGTTTGGCTGACGCTTACCAGCATCAGGTTGGCGGTAGCGACGTCATAAAGGAAAACGTCTTCGAGATTGTTAGTATCTGAGGCAACAAGATAGCCGTATCCAAAGCCTGAAGGATTCATGTAAGTGAAGGCCACAAATCGGCCGTTGTCGTTCAGCGACAGCCGGCCTTGGGTACCGGAAGAGGCACCAGAAATGAGCGCCAGGGAGGTGTTAGTGCCCTGAAGCAGGTCTGCCACGACAAGCTCCCTGCTCGTCGATGACCCGCGTACTCCACAGATTGCGGCAAAAACCCGGCTGTTGCCACTGAAGCTCAATGACGTGATATTGGTGGCAACCGGCGTGGAGGAACCGCTCTGAAGGTCCTTGACGAAGACCGTAGCTCCCGAATTGCTCCGAAACGCCACAAACCGCCCGTCCGGACTGATGGTTGGCATGGTGTAGTAGCCGGTGCTGAAGGGATCGCCCGAAATATTCACGCTGACCAAGGTTGTCGTGCCGGCTGTCAGATCGTGGAGGAAAATGTCGCTTTGGTCAACGTCCGCATCGCCGGACACCAGACCGCTGGCCGTGCTTTCAAACACCACCCGACGTCCATCCGCGCTGATTGAAGGCGACAGGGCAGCTCGGTTGCCACTCCATCCATTGACACCGACACTGGCGAGCAGGGTTGCGCCCGCCACGGTGTCTCTTGCGAAAACGTCCTCCCGTTTATTCGCGTCGTTGGCCACCAGATCCTCGGCCGCGCTGACAAACACGACATAACGGCCATCGGCGCTGATCAACGGAACGCTCGACGGGCCATTGCCACTGCCGCTGCCGAAGCGATTGACGCTCACGAGCCGGTTCGTGCCCGCCACCAGATCGCGGATGAAAACGTCCTGGCAGCCGTTGGTGTCGCCCGGCGCCAAATCGCTGGCCCAGCTCTCGAACACGACATAGCGGCCATCGGCGCTGATGGAATCGCGGGCCACAACGCTGACGCCATTGCCGGTGGCGCGCGGCGCGCTGGTGTCGCGGCCCGAAACCAAGCCGGCCGTGTCAGCGACTGCATCCTGCTCGAACACATCGTAGGCGTCGTTTCGGTCATCGAGCGCGAACGTGTCGCTGCGGCTGTCGAACAGCACTAAACGCCCGTCCGGCGTGAGGATCGGGACCGAGCTTTCGGCGCTGCCCGACCCCGCTCCGTCAAGATCGGCCGTCACCAGTCTCGTCAGGTCCGATTGCCGGTCATGCACGAAGACCTGATACTCGCCATTCACCGCGTTGGTCACCAAAGCGGTGCCATTGCTCATGAAAGCCACGTATCGGCCATTGGGCGTGATGGACAGGTTTTCGCAGATGCCATCCGCGCCGGGCTGGCCCGGCAAATTCGCGCTCACCAGATCAGCCGTTTTGGTTTCCCCATCCCACAGCCAGACCGCACTGGTGTTGGTGGCCGTAACCAGGCTTGAGAAAGCCACGTACTGTCCGTCGGCGCTCATTTCCGGTCCGAAGGCATCCGGAACGAGCGGCGAAAGGCCGGCGGCATTGGTCGAAAGGAGGTCGAGAGCGCCGGTCTGAATGTCCAGCCGCAACAATTGGAACTGGCTGGCGGCGTAGGTTTTGAACGCCACAAAGCGGCCATCGTCGCTCAAGACCGGGTTGTAGGAAGCCGGTTGCGGCGTCGCGGTCACGTTGCTGCTGGCCCAAAGCGTCTGGCCGAGCACGAGGTCCCGCACATAGACCTCCTGGTTAGCCGTCTTGGGACTGGCCACCAGATTTGACGCCGTGCTAATGAAGGCCACGAACCGTCCGTCCGGTGTGATGACGGGCGCTTCGGACGAACTGGTGTTGCGGCCAAATCCTTTCATTGCCCCGGCGCTGACCAGCGTAGTGAGGCCGGTCTGCAGATCGCGAACGAACACGTCCGGAATGGCATTCGTATCGTCGTCCACCAAATCGCTGGCCGAACTGACAAACGCCACATAGCGCCCGTCCGGCGTGATGACCGGGCTGGAGGAGGCGCCGTTGCCGCTGCCCGTGCCCGGCCGGCTGACGCTCACGAGCACCGTGGTTTCTGCGATCATGTCGCGAACAAAAACATCGCCGGCCTGGTTCAGGTCATTGGTGATCAAGTCGCTCGCCTCGCTCTGGAAGACCACATATCTTCCGTCGGGCGTGACACTTGCATAGCCCGAGTTTCCGTTGCCACCGCTCGTCGCGCCAGCGTTGGCGCTCACCAGCTTTATGGCGCCGTTGGTGCGGTTTCGCAAGAAAATGTCGGTGAACGGAGCGTTGTGATCGTTCGGCACCAAGTTGTTGGCGGTGCTGGCCAAGAGCACGAAGACACCGTCCGAGGTCAGCGACAGGGCAAACGAGTCGCCGTCGGCGGACACTCCTTTCGGCAGGGACGGATCAGCAGTGGACACAGCCTCCAGGGACGGGTTTGCATTACTCAGCGGCGGGATAGCGATGAAAGCGCAAGCCAGAAACAGCCAAAACACCGACCGAAAACCGAGTTTCATATACAACCTTTCCTTTGCCAGAAGTTATTTCTCGGCCCCGCTTTGCCCGCGGGGCGGTCTGATCAAAAACCGCACACGCCGAGGCAAAGGGGAATCTTTCCTGAGACGCAACACAACGGCGTCCTATTCAATGACAAAGATTCGCCTGAGCGGTCTGACGAATGGTTTATGGCGCGGTCTGGTCACACAGCCATTCCCAATAGCGGCGTTGGGCCAGATGCAGGCCTCCAAAGCAAGGCAGTTTTGGCGAGAGCCCGAACTCCGCCCGCGAGACGCGGGCGCTACCCGGCGCGGCGGCCAGTGCTTTTGACTGCGGAGGCGCTGTTGACTCTCTGAGAGCGTGTATGGAGAATCGATTGGGAACATCGTCCTCGTCGTCGTTCTCGTCCTCGTCCTCGATGTTGCCTTCATTTTCGAGGACGAGGAGGACGACGAGAACGAGGACGAACAGACGGTCTGGAATTTCCGTACACGCTCTCAGAGATTTGGAGTCGGCTGTCCTCAGCCGGGCCGTTTCACGCATCGTTGTGCTTTTGGCTGCGGACAGCCTACTCACGGCCAAATCCTCATGCCGCCTGATGGTCAATTAGCCCTGGCGGAGGTTCGTTCGCTGAGCCAGAGCCGATCTTTGCTGTCGGGAACGAGCTTGCGAGCCACGTTGTATGGTATGACGACCCGGGTGCGCGCATCCGTCCATTGGTGAAGTTCCACATGGCCGTCCGCAAAAGTAATCACGCCGCCCATGCTGTGCAGGGTGCTCGGCCAATCAATCCACTCGGCGACATTCATTCCCAAGCCAAACGAGGCGTCATTGATGCTGTAGGAGTCCTCTTCGATGATCACCCACAACTTGGCCGGAATCGGGGCCACGACCTGAGAAGTCTTGCCGTAAGTCCGCCATGCTCCGTTCCGGGTGTGGCCATGGGCGTTATCGAGCCACGGCCCGTGAACGGGCAGCTTCCCATAGCTGGGCGAGTAGGGATCAGTCCCGACGGCTTGATTCATCGAAATAGATCGGACCACCGGAACCAGAGTGCCTTGCTTGGCCGGATCGGCGCCGGTATAGCGTCCCATCCGCGTGTCGGCGGCACAACGATACACGCTCACATTGGTCTTGAGGTAAGTTGTGAGCAGACATCGGGTGGGGTCCCTCAGAATATCCGGATTGAACTCTTCCGCTCGGCCGCGCCGAGCCAGGCCCGCGCACCAGTTGTGGCCAGGGGTGGCATTGCCGTCATCGGGGTTCGGTGGGAAAAAGTTATCATTGTCGTGAGTGTACATCATCATGGCGCTCATGATCTGCCTCAGATTGCTCCAGCACAGAATACTCTTGGACTTCGATCCCGTCGCAGCCCGCGCAGGAATGAGGATCGCCACTAAAAAGGCTATCACCACGATGATCACGAGCAGTTCAACCAAGGTGAATCCATCTCGCCCGGGGGGCGGATTTCTATCTATAGGATGTGAGAGAGGTTTCATAACGAATTTCAGTTTGCTTCGACACTTATTCCGCCACCACGAGGCGGTAGAACCGCTGCGGCACTCCCGCAGGTGCAGCGTCTGAGATCCACGCCGTGGAACCGACGACTGTTACCGGACCCGGCAGGTCATGCCAGTTCGGTTCATTAAGAGCGTCCTTGTATTGAGCGCGATAAGACCGGCCCGGCGCGGCCGTCCAACTGATCCTGGTTTGCCCAGCCGCGAGCGCCACGCCCGCTAGGTTGAGCGCCAACGCGGGGTCGGTTGGATTGGTGCCGGCCCGGTATTCCGCCGCGTCGGTCAACCCGTCGCCGTCGGAGTCAGCCGAGCCGTTGTGCGGGAGATTGCTGAAATAAGCCAACTCCCAAGAGTCGTCCAAGCCGTCCTGATCGGAATCCAACAGCACAGTCTGCTCAAACCCGATGGCGAATACATCCACGGTTTCATTGTAATCCCCGTTCACCAGGTCGCTCGCGGCGCTGTTGAAAACAACCAGCTTTGCTTCCGTCGCCATCGCGAGTCCCAACGACATTGCATTGGCGGCCGCCAGGCTGTCCAGGCGGTGGCTCAGCAGCGTCGTCTGCCCGGTCACACGATCAAACAGGAAGATGTCGTCGCTGCCGTTGGTGTCGCCCGGCGTCAGGTCACTGGCGGCGCTGCGGAAAGCAACGTGGCGGCCGTCAGCGCTGATCTGCGGCCAGTAAGACCGTCCGTTGCCGGTGGCGGTGCCCGTTTGATTGGCGCTGACCAGTGTCAGGTTGCCGGTTGGGACTTCATACACGAAGATATCTTCGGCATTGTTCATATCGGCGCCGGCCAGCGCGCCAGGGGAGGACGCCGCAGCAAAGGAGAACGCTGCAAAGCGACCGTCCGCGCTCAGCGATGGCCCTGATCTATTGGAAGACGCGCCGGGCCCGAGCACCAGCGCGGTGTTGGTTCTTTGAAGCAGGTCCGTTACCAGCAGTTGCTTGTTCGTCGTGACGGCTATTCCGACAAGCTCTGTTACGCCGACACCGCAGACCGCGGCGAAAAACCGGCTGTTGCCGCTGAACGCCACGGACGTGGCATTCGTGCCCATCGCTGTGATAAAACCGGTCTGAAGATCCTTAACGATGACAGTCGTGCCGGGGGCGGTGCTGGTTCTCTGAAAGGCCACGAACCGCCCATCGGGGCTGATGATCGGTGTGATGCAGCTTCTGGTGTTGCCGATGTCACTCGGGAAATTCGTGCTGACCAGCGTGGTGGTGCTGGTGGCCAGGTCGCAGACAAATATGTTGTTGAAGGCTGACCTGCGGGGCGCGCTTTGGAAGGCGACCCAGCGGCCATCCGCGCTGATCGACGGCGACGAGGAAGCCCGGTCAGCACTTGCTCCGCTGGTGCCGACAGCGACGAGCAGGGTCGTGCCCGCGGCGAGGTCTCGCACGAAGACATCCTCCAGCTTGTTCGTGTCGTTGGCCACCAGATTCTCGGCTGTGCTGGTGAACACGACGTAGCGGCCGTTGGCGCTGATGGAGGGGTTGAGCGAAGGACCGTTGGCGCTGCCGCTGCCGAGGGCGTTGACGCTCACCAGCCCGTTCGTGCCCGTCTGCACGTCGTGAATGAAAGCGTCTTGGAAGTCGTTGGTGTCGCCCGGCACCAAATCACTGGCCCAGCTCTCGAACACCACATAGCGACCATCGGCACTCACGGCATTACCAGAGATAGAGCTGAAGCTGTTGCCGGTATTGGCTGGCGCGCCAGGTTGTCGGCGCGAGACCAATTCCGTTGTCTCAGCAGCCGTATCCCGCACGAACACGTCGTAGGCGTCATTTTGGTCATCGCCCACGAAGGCGTCGCTCCGGCTGTCGAAGAGCACGAAGCGCCCGTCGGGCGTGAGGACGGGGACCGCACCTTCGGCGTTGCCGAAAGCGACTCCATTAGAGTCCGGCGTTACGAGTTTGGTGACGCCTGACTGCATGTCACGAACATAAACCTGGAACTCGCCATTGACTTCATTGGTCACCAAATCCGTGCCACTGCTCACAAAGGCCACAAATCGCCCATCGGGCGTGAGAGCCGGGGCGTCGCACAGGCCATCAGCACTGGGCTGGCCCAGCAGATTCGCGCTGACCAGAAAGGTGGTCTTGGTTTGCCCGTCCCAGAGCCAGATAGAACTGGTGTTGGCCGTGGTAGAGGCGCCGGAAAAAGCCACATGCCGTCCGTCGGAACTCATTTCCGGTCCGTAAACATCCCCCCAAGGAGGCTCGAAGCCGGCGGCGTTGGTTGAAATAACGTCGAGAGCGGCGCTTTGCAGATCACGCCGCAGCACCAGGAACTTGTCGGCGGCCGAGGTCTTGAAGGCCACGAAGCGCCCGTCGTCGGACAAGACCGGACTGTAGGAAATCCGTGGCGACGCGGTGGTGACATTGGTGCTCACCCAAATCGTCTGTCCGAGCGCGAGATCGCGCACATAGACTTCCTGGTAAAGGGTTGGCGAACCGGGCACAAGATTCGAGGCCGTGCTGGTGAACGCTACGAACCGTCCGTCCGGCGTCATGGCAGGGGAATCGGACGAACTGGCTGAGCCGCCATAGCCGGTCCGCGCCTGGGCGCTTACCAGCGTGGTGGCACCGGTCTGGAGATCGCGAACGAACACATCCGGGATACCGTTCGTATCCCCGTCCACCAAGTCGCTGGCCGCGCTGACGAACGCGACATACCGCCCGTCTGGGGTGATAGTGGGGCTGGAGGAGTCGCCGTTGCCGCTGCCGGTGCCCTGCCGGTTCACACTCACCAGCAGTGTGGTTCCCGTTGTCATGTCTCGCACGAAAGCATCGCCGGCTTGGTTAAAATCGTTGGTGACCAAGTCGCTCGCGTCGCTCGCGAAGACCACATATCTGCCGTCGGGCGTGACACTTGCATAGGGCGAGTGGCCGTTGCCACCGCTCGTCCTACTGGCGTTGACGCTCACCAGGGCGACAGTGCCGTTGGTGCGGTTGCGCAGGAAAATATCGGCGAAACCGGCGTTGTGGTCTTTCGTCACCAGGTTGTTGGCGGTGCTGGCAAAGAGCACAAAGACGCCGTCCGGCGTGAGTGACAAAGCCATCGAGTCGCCCCTGGCGGACACGCTTTTCGCAACAGACGGGTCCGCCACGGAAACAGCCGCCACCGGTGGGTTCGCCCGACTTACGGCGGGGAGAGCAATGACGGCGCAAAATAGGAGTAGAAAGGATAGAGAACAAACCTTGCGTTTCATAAGCAATTCTGTGCTTTTTAAAAACCATGCCTCTAAGCTGCACTGTTGGAAGCCTGGCGAACTCGAATTTAAGCATAGGCGATGCCAAGCGCGGCGCCGCAGACGGGCACAACGGTCCTGCTCCCGGTGTCTGAGGCCCAATCGCTGAGATGAAACGGCTTTACACCCTTTAATGACGCGTTATTGAGATCAAACCAAGGCTGGCACTAAAATCAATCAGACCTGCCCGGCGTTGTGTTTTTCACACGAATTGAGTGATTTTCACGCGCGTGAGCAGTCGGCTCACGCCTACGCCGGCTCGAATCCATCTCCTACCACCATCGTTTTTCCAGCAGAAAAACCCGCAAAACGCCTTGTTTCACAGTGGTTTGATCAATATCACCTTTTTGAACGGGTACGCTTTGCGGCTTTTTATGGCGTTTGCCGGCTCGTCCAAAACGATGCTCAGAAAGTAACCATAAAGTAACCATCGCTTGAGTCGCAGACTGCCAGTCTGCTGGCTTCGCGTGCGGGGATGCTCCAAAAAAGGCATCAATTCCCGGCCTCAAGCCAACGCTCGCGGGCATGATCGTCCTGGACACTCTCGTCCCGGAGTCTCCTTGCCGCCGCCATCCCCTCCAAGAACTCGCCAGGCAGCATTCTGTGGGCGTGGAAGTGGTCAACCCTGCCGCTAATGTGCGAATGCTCCCCCCAGCTTTCGGGGAAGCGCTTCGAAAGCATGATGGCGGCTATCCGCCCGTCTTTCTTGGCGCCTTCCAGGGCGAGTTTGACCAACTGTTCCTCGGCAGCGGCCACGGCGGCATTTGCCAGCGCCTCGACTCTCGGATCGTCTTCGATCCAGTTGTAAAGGGTGCTGGGGCTGATACCGGCTCCACGCGCAGCGCCGGCCATTGAAAGGCCAAGGCGCAGCAGTTCATCCAGCTTTTGCAGGACCTTTTCGGTTTTGCGTGTCGGTCTTCCGGCTTTGTTTCTTTGCATTGAGATCATGTACGCCAGGTTGGCCATGCATTCAACGGGTGAAGTGGCTGGGTTGGCGTGCCAACGGTTGAATCATCCTCGCCGCAAAGAGCCGCTCCAGCTTCAGCGCCAGTTCAACCTGCGCGAACGGCGCGAGGTTGCGCCAGCTTGACTGACGGTTCCTTTGACCCTCGCCGCGAATCAAAACCCGCCATAACTCAATTGGGTGCGTGCGGGAATGATTCTAGCGCCATTGTCTGAAAAACCGAGCGCAGCCAACCTCGTGTCTTGGTTCGGCGTTAGCGCGAGCAGAAGTAAACAAGAACCAGATAAGCCAAAACAACAGCGAATACACCCTTTTGCCGGCGCATCTCACACTTATGCTCAGACGCCATCCGTACAACATCTTGGCCGACTTCCGTCATCCGAAGTGAGACGACCACCGGCAACTGTTCGGGATCGATTTTCATTACGATTACTGGATCAAGCTTATCTCCTGTTGCCCTCGCATAGTAATAAGTTCCGCCCGTCCAACGAAGAATCCGCCACTCCCAGGGGCCGGGCGGCCCCTGGTGGCTTCCATAGCAATAAGTTCCGCCCGTCCAACGAAGAGGCTTTGCATAATATGACCACAATCTCATCGTGAGGGCGCAACGGGACAGATTGGACCCAAACTCGTCCGTCTCCTCAAACACAAACATCCGCTCCACGTCCGCCATTGTTTTGGCGGCACGGGACCGCTTGGACCAAAACTCGTCCGTCCCGGCGGAAGAGCCTTTAGTTTTATCAACAGGAGGAAAACCCAACACTCGAAGCTTCTCAAAAATAGCAATCATCTCATCAGCTATTTCGTGCTGAATGGGCATCTCGGGCGAATCGTTTTTCACGGTGTGCGCGTGCAAAAAGTCAAAGGCCCATTCCTGAGATACTGGGCCAGTCACGAAATAGCGATAACGGGTGGGGTCATCACGGATTATGTCTTCGATGATCCGCTGATAGATCTGTGGATCGAAAGAGGTCTTCTTCTCTTTTCGGCCGAAAAGGAAGGTGCGAATGGCTGCGAACAATCTCGTGGTATTCGGTGCTGTCTTCATGTGCTCTCCTTTCAGTGGATGGTCAGTTCCACGGCGGGCGGTCGAGCGGGCTAGACCAAGCTGAGCGACCGCCGCCTGCCTGCCGTGCTGGAACAGGGAAGCGCGGCCCAAGTCGTTCCGACAGGAAGGTTGGCACGTGTGAACGGCACCTTAGCATTGCCGCCCCGCCTTGAGCGGAGAAGCGCAGCAGGGGCGCTCGACCGAATTTGTCAGGAGATCAACGGCCATTCCCCGCTTGTTGCTTTGATACTCGTAACTTGTTTCTTTTATTCTCGTAAATGATGCGTTCAATTGTCTGGAAATCTCTGCTGCGTATAGCCGCGCCCAACGATAAAAATCCAGGGCCAATGCTTGGCGTGAGCCAAGCTATTGAAGGTGAAGTGATCATCACT